>DATBAY010000624.1:0-2311 GCA_036271295.1 Lacipirellulaceae bacterium
GAGGTCAACTTGTCCGCGCCGATCACGAGAACCGTGTCGTATGTGTGCGACGTGATGAACTGCTGCGCGATTTCCAACCCGAAAATAAAACCGGCGCACGCTGCTGAAATGTCCAGGCAAGCAGCATTTGTCGCTCCGATCTTTTTCTGAACGAAGCAGGCTGTGGCCGGGAAAAGCATGTCGGGCGTGGCCGTCGCCACAAGAATGAGATCGATTTCCTTTGGCGAAATCTTCGCCTGCTCAATGGCGTTCAGCGCTGCTTTCGTCGCCATGTCGCTCGTATTTTCGTCCTTTGCTGCCATGCGGCGTTCTTTGATGCCGGTGCGAGTGGTGATCCACTCGTCGCTGGTGTCTACCAGGCGCGAGAGATCCTCGTTCGTCAGAACCTTCTCAGGCACGTAGCTTCCCGTGCCGACGATTGATACTGTCCGCAGCGTCTTATGAGAGCGCGGGTTCGAGCGGGGCTGTCGTTTCATGATACCGGCGAATTTCCTCGACGATATGCGGGTTCACTTGCTGTTCAATGGATTCGCCCGCGACGCGCAGCGCGTTCTTGACCGCCAGTGGCGTACTCGCGCCGTGCGCAATGATGCAAATGCCATTTACGCCGAGAAGGGGACTGCCGCCGTACTCTTCATAATTCGTCTTATCCTTAATTGTTCCAATGGCATTCTTCGCGAGGAATGCGCCGACTTTTCGCATACGTGTGCGCATGAGCTCGTGCTTGAGCCATTGAAACATCGCCACCGCGATCGATTCGCACGTTTTCAAGATAACGTTGCCAACGAATCCGTCGCACACGACAACTTCAACCGGATTTTCAAAAAGATGGCGGCCTTCTATGTTTCCAACGAA
The DNA here is from genome assembly GCA_036271295.1 of Lacipirellulaceae bacterium. Classification (GTDB taxonomy): domain Bacteria; phylum Planctomycetota; class Planctomycetia; order Pirellulales; family Lacipirellulaceae; genus JABDGM01. Next base: position 856 of record DATBAY010000624.1, read on the forward strand.
GTTGAGCGAACTTGGTTTCAGCATCTTGAATACTTCCTTGGTTAGTTCGGTGCCCTTGACATCCTCGTCCCCAAGCGAGACCAGACCCACGGTCGGATTCTTGTAATGCAGAACATGCCGTGAATAGACCGAGCCCATGAACGCGTATTGAAGAAGATGTTCCGGGCGTGCGTCGATATTCGCGCCAGCGTCGATCAAAACGAAGACATTCGTTTCGGTCGGAAGCACGGCCGCGATGCCGGGCCGATCGATTCCTGGCAATGTGCGAAGTTTGATGGTGCTCGCGGCAACAGCTGCGCCTGTGTGTCCGGCGCTCACAACCGCGTCCGCATCACCGCGCTTTATCAGATCGACAGCGCGGCTGATTGAAGAATCTTTTTTTCGCCGAACGGCGGTCCAAGCGCGATCGCTCATGTCAACGACCTGAGTGGAATGCACGATGTCGATCCGCGAATCGTTGCACTGGTGTTTGCGCAACTCGTTTTCGATCTTGGCCGAGTCGCCGACCAAATAGAGCTTGCTGATCTGTTTGTAATCACGCAGCGCCATAACGGCGCCGGCAACGAGGTTTGGCGGGCCAAAATCACCGCCCATCGCGTCGAGGGCGATCTTCATCGGTGCGAAACTTTGCGAGGTAAACCGGTTGATTGCAAAGCGAAATTTGTAGCCGCTTCGCTGCGCGAAGCGTGGCTGGAGCTTACGTCGTCCACAGGGCGACGGCTACCGTTACTTGCCTTCCAACGTCAAGACCTGCCGTCCACGATAATAGCCGCACGATGGGCAGGCGATGTGCGACGGCACGCTGCTCCCGCACTGTGGACATTTGTTGAGCTGCGAGGCGTGCCAGCGGTTTGCCGCTTTCCGCGTGCGCAATCGCATCTTTGATGTTTTGCGTTTTGGGACTCCCATTTCAGGCGCTTACCAAAGCATCATTCGTCGGAATTACAACCAGCGCCTGCGGGATTCGTTAAACCGTTAAAGCGTTAAATCGAAGCCGCTTCAACGGTTCAACGATTGAGCTTCAGTTTATCCAACGCGCTCCAATCCGATTCCCGGTTCGCATGCTGCTCTTCAGTTTTGAGCTGTTTGGCCTTACAAACCTGATCACCGTCTCTGTCGCAGTGCGGATGTGCCGGTAAATTTAGCAAGAGGTCCTCGCGCATGAACGATGTCAGGTCGACCGTCTCCGGCCCGTGCAGCTCCGTGTGCACGGCGAACGCGGGCACTCGAATCTCGTGCACAAACTTTTGCAGACACGATACGCAACGCAGTTCCACCGGTTGGGACAACGAGCCGCTCGCCCATAGCCCGCCGTCAGCAACGCCGACGTCGATGTCGTAATGCAGAGGACCGGCACAGCGAATTTCCTCCGATGCCAACTCCTGGATAGGACAATCTTCTTCCCCGCTCAGATGCAGACCTTGGGTCGGGATTTGTTTCAGATGTAATTTCATGA
>DATBAY010000625.1:0-14326 GCA_036271295.1 Lacipirellulaceae bacterium
ATGACAGCCGGCTCAGCGTCGAGTGGACGCAGCCCGATTTGCGGCTTCTGTCGGATTTGAGAACGAACGGCCACATGAGCGCCGCCACTTATTTTCGGCTGCTGATGCCGGAGATACTGCCCCGCGAGATCGAGCGCGTAATTTATCTGGATGCGGACCTGCTCGTTCGTCGCGATATTGGGGAGCTCTGGGACGTTCCCATGCACGGTCATGCAACACTGGCGGGGCAAGATTTTACGGCGCCATGGATGGACGCGTCTGTGGTGTTTCCGAATGTCAATCTCGCCAAAAAACTGGTCAGCGCGGTGACGCCGGTGCCGAATTATCGGGAGCTGGGCATTGCGGCCAACTCGGCGTACTTCAATGCCGGCGTGCTGGTGGTCGACTTGAATCGCTGGCGGCGTGAAAAGCTTGCCGAGAAGTGCCTCGCGTGTCTGCGACAAAATCGAGAGCACGTTCTGTTCTGGGATCAATACGCGCTCAACGTCGTTTTGCACGATTGTTGGGGTCAGCTCGATCTGCGCTGGAACCAGGCGGCGCACGTTTATAACTATCGCCGTTGGCAAGATAGTCTTTTCGATCGTGAAACTTTCGGTCGTGTCCGCTCGGACCCTTGGATCGTGCACTTTTGCTTGCCATCGAAGCCGTGGTTGTATTTCTGCCGACATCCGTTCGCCAGCGATTGGCGCGAGTGCCAGGCGCGGACCGAATGGCGCGGGGAACGGCCGACAGAATTCATGAAGAGCCTGTGGGATTACCACTATCGACCGCTGCGGACCGGGTTTCGGCGTAATGTGAAATCGGTCCAAGCGGCGATCGAGTCGAAGCTGCGAAAAGCGGCTTGAGACAACCCGTTCAGGGTTGAAAACGACGCCCGGCTGCTATACTACAGCGACGCCCGGCTTGGGCGCTCGATTTTAGTCTTGGCAAGGACCATTCTATGTGGCGTTCGTTTTCGCTGGTGTTGGCGTTTTTGCTGATCATCGCTGGTTGCGCCGGCGAATCTGCCAAAGAGAAGTACGACGAAGCAGTCAAGGACTTGGAGCGCGCGCAAACGCGGCTCGACCATTTGCGGCCGGCGTATGACGCCGCCCGAGTCACTGCGATGAACGCGGTGTGCAAGGAAATCGCCGGCACGACGCCGGAAGAATCGGCCAGCGCAGCGCTGGCGGGCTTGGGCAAGGCGCTGGAAGATCCGTCGCTGACGGCGCCCGTCGATGCGAAGGCGGGCGACGACGCGAAGAAAGCAGCCGGAAAGAAAAAGGACGAGCTCGATAACACGATCGACAACTTGATCGGGAATGAGAAAAAGTTCCAGGAAAAGCAAGCTGCGATCACGGCGCCGGTGGCGAAGGCCAACGAAGTGATGACCAAGATCAAAACGCCCGGCACGCCGGAAGCCAAGCAGCTCGAAGAAAAGCTGGCCACGATGCCGGAGGCGCAGGCTTATGAACGCCAGCAGAATCGCGTCGAAAAAGCGCAGCAAGAAGTGGACGATTTGAAGGATCAGGTGAAGTAGCCTGGCTGCCGTGCGAGGCGAATTATTCGCCGCCTTGATCGTCCTCTCGTTTCAGCACGCGCTGCTCTGTGTCGACATGATGTTCGACCGACGGTCGCGCGATTATTCGGTCGAGTTCGTGCAAGGCCGCGCCAATTCCAGCGGAAATGCCGCCGGAGCCACGCCGCTCGCTGGGGCGGGTGCGGAAGTGATCGACCATTCCCCTGATCATCACGACCGGCAGGACGATCAACATCGCCACCGCTGCAATCGACCAGAAAATCAGCGAGAATGTCATAGGCTAGAGCGTTTTTCGAATTGTCGTGCTGGGTGGCTGGGGCAACGCCCCAGAGGATTGCGAAGAACGAGGGCGTTGCCCTCGGCACCGATCGGAACACCTTTGCTTAAAATGCTCTAATTGGCTGGGCGCGAGATGTCTTTCTTCAGCGCGGCCACATCCTTCGCAAGTTGTTCGAGGTGGATGAGCAATTCTTGGTGGCGCGACGAATCTGGCGTAGGCGTTTTGGCGAAAAAGGAAATCGAACCGCCCACTTCGAGCACCGCGCGGTCGATGTCGGCGAGCGAGGCAAAGCCTTGCCGGTGAGCCGCCGTCTCCAACTCCGCTTTCGTAAGTAGTTCGCGCTTTAGATTCGTCTCCTGTATTTTGCCGTTTTCGATCAAGACGTCACAATTGCCTTCGATGAGGTGTTCCCAACGTTCGTGCCCGTAGAGGAACCGCACGACAAAGTAGTTTACGGCCAGCAAGGTGCTTGCTCCGAGGATGCCGCCCGTCACGCTGTTGTCGTCGCCGATGATAGAATTCTGCACCGTGTTCGAGAGAGTGAGCAACACGATCAAGTCGAACGGGTTGAGTTGAGCGAGTTCGCGCTTGCCCGCCAGGCGCAACCCAACGATGAGGAAGACATACACGATAACGGGCCTCAACATTTTCTCGGCGATTGGGAGGCCGAGGAAAAACATGTTGTGCCACAAAGAATGATCCATTCGTTTAATCCTATAAAACGGTCATGCGTGTTGAATTGAGCCCCCCTTCGGTTTTTAGCTCGTCATTGCCACGCCCCATGATTTTTGCAAAACTCCCAGCCGATTGTAAGCGAGTTTGGGCGAAAGGTCTGCGTGGAGCAGTCCGCCGTAAGGCCAGAAGTGTCCGGGTGTGTCGACGAAGTCCCACCAGCCGATCGCTTCGAATTCTGGTTTGCTGTAGATGAGCGTGTAGATCGCTTCGAGCCAATCGGCTTGTGTCGTTTCGCTCCACGGGCGGTGCCAGCCGGGGGCCGCGGTTTTGCGCCGCATGCTGTTAGGGTCCAATCCATCGGCCGAGGCGGTGGCAATTTCTGTAATGTGCAGCGGTTTGTTAAACGTTCGAAAGCGATCGAGCATGCGTTCGATTTCGAGCAAGTCGACCTGCGGATAGTACAGCTGCAGGCCGATGATCTCGAATTCCGTGCCGTGCGAAATGCAATCGGCGATGTAGCGGTAGGGTGACCAGCGGCGGGAACCATCGGTGTTCGTATTACGCGCGTATTCGGCCCACAGGCAGCAGTTGTTAATCTGCCGCTTCACGGAAGGCGATCCCTTACGAGCGGCGGCACACACGGCGCGCGTGATTTCCAGGATTTGTTCGTGCGACAAATGCCAGTGGTTCGATTTGTCGTGCGCTTCGTTGATGATCTCCGCGTATTTCAAGCGGCCGGAATAGCGGGCCATCGTTTGCGTGACGACGCGTTCGTACTCGGGCAGAATCCGCTCGAAAGGCTGGGATCGCAGCCAATCGGGCGCCGCGCCGCGCGTCATGTAGCAGTAGCCGAAGCCTTTCGGCGTAATGTTGCGGCCCCAGCACCAATCGAGCGAGGCATCCATTCGAGCGTAGTTGATGCGTGCCGACTCGGGCTGCTCCGGTCCCCAGGTGTACCAATTGGCGGTGGCAAAGTTGAAGCGATCGCGGACTCGCTGCTCGAACGTCGGCACGAAATGATCGTAGCCAGAAATCATGCAGCCGAAGTAGAAGTCTTGACGAGGCTTTGCGAACCGGGCGATGCGATTGCGGGCGCGCGCGAGTGCCAGCTGTTCGCCGGCATGCAAGCCAGCGGCGAGGGCAGCATACGCCGTCGGCGTATCCTTCACCGGTTGGGCGGCATCCTTAAGATATGCTTCAGTCTTCGTATCGATGGTTGCGCCTTCGCGCTCGGCGAGCAATTGCACTTCGCGAACTCGTCGCAAGCGCGTGGCGGCCGCATCCGTGATGAAATCGATGTTGCGAGGCTTTGTGTAACCCTGGCCGTCGTTGTCGGCCCAGCAATATACTTCGCCAAAACCGGGAACTTTCAGGCGTAGCGACATCTGAATGGGTTCGCTCGCCAGTTGAATGCGCGCCCGACCGCTGGCGTGCGCAATCTTTTGCGGCAACGGATCGTTCGCCAAATCGCGGGCGCACAGTGTCGATGCCCGCTCTTTTGCGAGCGGCGAATCATCGGCTTCGGTCATGAGAACACGAAACTCGCCCGCTTCGGCGCCCGCCGCATATGAGCGCGAGGCCACGAAAGGCAGTAAATGGCCCGTGGCGAACATGCCACCGGTCGTAGAAGCTTTCAAAAAATGGCGGCGAGTTAGGGTCATTACGCACTGCAACTGCTACGGCAGCAAGTTCTCGCGATCAATGCCAGGAAAACATCGCCATGATTCGCGACCGGGCGCGTTCCTTTATATACTTAGGTCCGCTTCGAAGTTCGACAACACGCAGGTGGGATTATGAACGGGCGATTCAGCGTTGTCTTGTTGTTGGTCGGACTGGCGCCAATCGTTGCCGCGGCAGACGATCGGCCCAATATCATTGTGATTCTCGCGGACGATCTTGGATATGCCGACATCGGCAGCTTCGGCGCGAAAGATTTCGAGACGCCGCATCTCGATCAAATGGCGAAGGAAGGGCGTCGCTTCACCGATTTCTATGTCGGTGCGCCCGCCTGCACCGGCTCGCGCGCAGCACTCATGACGGGTTGCTATCCCGTGCGGGCGGGGTTCGCCGACGAAGCTTCCACTCGCGCAGACGGCTCGTTTTCGCCCAGCCGCGTGTTGTGGCCGAATTCCAAGTTCGGCATCAATCCAGACGAAGTCACGGTGCCCGAGGTGTTGCGCGATGCTGGCTACGTGACCGGCATGGTCGGCAAATGGCACCTGGGCGACGCGCCGAAATTCAACCCGATTCACCACGGTTTCATGGAGTTCTTCGGCGCACCTTACAGTCACGACATGAAGCCATACTATTGGCTGCGTGGCGATCAGAAGGAACCCGGCGAGCCGGACCTCGATAACCACGTGAAGCGCTACACGGACGAAGCGCAAGCGTTTGTGCGCCGGCATAAGGACGAGCCGTTTTTTCTGTACTTTGCGCACCATAATCCGCACACGCCGCTCGTCGCGTCTGAGAAGTACAAGGGTAAATCGAAGCGCGGGCCATACGGCGATGCTGTCGAAGAGCTCGATTGGAGCGTCGGACAGATGTTCGATCAGCTCCACGAGTTAAATCTCGACAAGCGAACGCTCGTTATTTTCACGTCGGATAACGGCCCGTGGCTGCATCGCGGCGAGCAAGGCGGCTCGGCATTTCCCTTGCGGGGTGGCAAAGGCACCACGTACGAGGGCGGCATGCGCGAGCCGTACGTAATGTGGTGGCCCGATAAGATCCCGGCCGGATCGACGTGTCACGAAGTTGCTTCGACGATGGACTTTCTGCCGACGTTTGCCGCGCTCGGCGGTGGCAAGCCGCCGGCCGATCGCAAGATCGATGGCCACGACATCCGCCCGCTACTAACGGATGACTCCGCGAAGTCGCCCTGGGACGCGTTCTACTATTTTCTCGGCAACGAACTACACGCCGTTCGCAGTGGCGAATGGAAACTGCGGGCGAAGAACAATCTCTTTAATGACGACATCTATCTCAAAGGGTCGCGGAAAGACGTCGAAAGGGCTGAATCGCTCTATAATCTGCGGCTCGACCCGGGCGAGCAGAAATCAGTGCTCAAAGACCATCCGAAAATCGTCGCGCATCTCGAAAAGCTGTTAGATGAAGCGCGGGCCGATTTGGGCGACTCGCTGACGGGAGTGAAACCGACCAACGCTCGTCCGCCGGGCCGGGCGGACTAACGCATTTTAGCGGACGAATTCCCGCCTGGGTGCCAGGGGCAACGCCCCAGAGTTTTGCGAGCAACTGGGGCGTCGCCCCAGGCACCCGCAAGCGCCGCTGACCGTGGATGCCTATGTCGCGGCAGGTTCGGCCACGTGCGGTTGCCCATTCGCCGGCGCCGCTTTCGGCTCGTAGCCCGCCAATTTCGCCAGGCTTTCAGGGATCTCAACGCCGCCGATATCGCGCATCACCTGCAGCATCGGTGGCAGCGTGCCGGCCATTTTGTGGAGGAAGTCGGCCGTGTTCGAACGCCCGTTCGCCCCGCCGTTTTCCCACACGACGATCTTATCGAACTTGATATTGCTGATAGCCTTCGCGCTTGTCTCGGCCAGTTTGTCGAGATGTTCGAGCATCATCAGTTGGAACGCTTGCTGAGCGCCGCCGCACGCTTCGACAATTAGTTTCAAACCTTCGCCCTTCTTGGCGAGGATTTCGTAGTGGCCGCGGGCTTCGGCTTCGAGCTTGGCGTAAATCGCGGCTGCCTCGCCTTGAGCCTCGAGCTTGCGTTTTTCGGCTTCGGCCTCGGCATCGACCAAGATGCGGGCCTTCTGAGCTTTCGCAGGAGCCTCGAGCTTGGCCCGTTGTTCTGCTTCGACGCGCTCGGCTTCGGCAAGCGCGGCTTTCGCCATCGCCCGGTTCTGCACTTCGATGACCGCCGCTTCGGCTTCGCGTTTGCGACCTTCACCGCGTTCGTAGGCTTCAGCTTTTTGTTGGAGCAGCGTGGCCTGCGACTGCGCGATTTTGGCATCCGCAATATTTTCGCCGTCCACCGCTTTCGCATTGGCCTCGGCCACGGCGATACGTTTCGACTGTTCGGCTTCCTTCACCGAAACATCGCGCTGGAAAGCCGCCGTCTGCTCGCCGACCGTTTGTTCTTTTTCGAGTTCGGCGACACGCACCGCCTGTTCACGGCTCGCCTGGCGAGTGCCGATCTCGCGTTCCTTCGTCGCATTGGCGACCTGGACGATCTTATCGCGCTCGGCGCCGGCGACGCGAATTTCGCCTTGCTTCACTTCATCCGCAACATCCGCGCGAGCTTGTTGAATTGCTTGCGACGCGGCCTTTTGGCCAATCGCATCGATGTAGCCGCTCTCGTCCTGAATATCGGTGATATTCACGTTGATCAGCACAAGGCCGATCTTTTTGAGCTCCGGCTCGACCGAATTCTGAATGTGCTGCAGGAAGGTTTCGCGATCGCGGTTGATGTCCTCGATCCGCATCGAAGCGATCACTTGTCGCAACTGGCCGAAGATGATTTCTTCCGCCTGCTTGCGCACGTCATCTGTCGATAGATTGAGCAAGCGGATGGCCGCGTTCGTCATGACATCTGGCTGCGTACCGATCGCCACGGTGAACACGCTTGGCACGTTGACGCGGATGTTCTCCATCGAGAGTGCGCCGCGGAGCGGAATTTCGATCTGAATGGGCTCGAGGCTGAGGTAGCTGTAATCTTGAATGAGCGGCCACACAAAGGCTGCCCCGCCATGCACGGTTTTGGCAGCTTCGCCCTTGGTCGTGCGACCAAAGATCACAAGCACTTGGTTGCTGGAACAGCGCTTGTAGTTCGCCTTCAAAACGAACAGCAGTGTGAAAAATGCAATCGCGACCAGGCATGCCAAGAGCAGCCCGCCGATGAGCATCGGCGAAACGGATTCTGTGGCAGCGAAGATGAATTGAGACATACGGCAATCTCCAGTGCTCGGCCAGCGGTAATGCGGGCGGCGTCAAGCAACTTCGGTTTTTGAATCGTCGATTCGCGACGGCCTAACACGCCGCCGGTTCCGGATGAATCGCTTCCGCAACGCGCCGCACTTGCACGAGGTCATCGCCCTTGATGGCGACCACCTGGACTTTTTCGCCCGTTTTGAGCAGTTCCAAGTCATCAGTTTCGGCTTGATATTCTACGATGCGGTTCTGCATCGAAAGCAGCACTTTGCCCAATCCTTTACCGAATGCCGGGATCGAAACGTACACCGTGGCCGTGAGGCCCAGCGCGTTGCCGATTTGTTCGTTCCCCGAGGAATCGAGGCCCGCCATCAGCCGTAACAACCGGTACATGCCATACATTGCGAACCCGCCCGCGATGAGCGCTAAAACCAGAGAAGTGGTTGCGGGCAGGCCGGAGTCGAGCGTCGCCAAACCGGTGACGCCGAAGAACGCGAGGGCCGCCACGACCGTGCGGAACGAAACCATCGCGAACAATCGGCCGCTGTTGTAATGTTCGTTACCGTCGTGGTGTGGCCCGCCGGAGTGCCCATCCATACTGCCGCTGTCGACGTGCGTGTCGGCATGAAACCCACCATCTAGATGGTGGCCGAGGTCGGTCCCGCCATGCCCCAGCCCGAACAACGCGAGTGCGAACTGGCACACGAGGATCGTACCACCGACCACCGCCGCTACGAGAAACAGCGTACTGAGGAACATCTGTGCGTTCCGCGAAAAAGTTGATAAGGCCGCCCACGAGTTTATTGTACTCGTCTCAATCCCCCGCTGCGAAGCAGTCGGCCTGGGCCTGCCTCGTATTTAAGAGCAATTCGCTTTGCTAATCGAAATCTTGCCTAAAATCGGTGAAAAGTGATCGCCCTTGCCGCCACCTCGATTGGGCCACTATAGTAAACGTCTGTCTAGTAGTTCGCGCCGGCTTGCGCGAACCTGTGCAAGGAGGCCTGGCAGATGGATGTTGCTGCATTACTGAAACGCATTCAATCGCGGGCCGACTACGGCGGGCAACTCGAACACGTAGAGATTCTACCCGAGCGCGCTGGCCGATTCGATTCGCCGCAAGCGCCGCTGCCGGAAGCGCTCGTAAGACTTCTCGCAGCGCGCGGCATCGAACAACTCTATTGCCACCAGGTCGCTGCCTTAGAGGCGGCTCGCGCCGGCCGCGATTTCGTGGTCGTCACCGGCACCGCGAGCGGCAAGACGCTGTGCTACAACCTGCCGATTCTCGAAGCCGCGATCACCGAGCCGGCCCGCGCGCTCTATTTGTTCCCCACGAAGGCGCTCGCGCAAGATCAACTGAAAGGGTTGTTGGAACTCGTCTCGATCGACCCTGAGCTAGCACGCGCCGTTCGCCCCGGCGTCTACGATGGCGACACGCCCACCGCGCAGCGCCGCCGCATTCGTGGCGAAGCGAACCTCGTGTTATCGAACCCCGATATGCTGCACGCCGCCGTGTTGCCCTATCATCCCAAGTGGGCGACCTTCTTTTCGGAGTTGCGGTACGTCGTCGTCGATGAAGTGCACACGTATCGTGGCATCATGGGCGCACATGTATCGGCGGTACTGCGGAGGTTGATGCGAATTTGCGAACACTACGGCTCCAAGCCAGTTTTCCTCGCCGCGAGCGCGACGATTGCGAATCCTGGGGAGCTAACGTCGCGCCTGCTCGGTCGTGAAGTGGATGTTATTGACGACGATGGCTCGCCTCGTGGTCGCAAATACTTCGCTCTCTGGAATCCGTCCCCGCTCGGCAAAGATTCACTCGCCCGTCGTAGCGCGAACGACGATGCCGTACTATGGCTGGTCGAATCACTCAAAGCGGGCGGCCAGGCACTTGCGTTCACGCGCACTCGCCAAGCCGCGGAGTTGATTCATCGTTACACGCGCGACGAACTCGCTGCCGAACATTCGCCGCTGGCAGATAAGGTACGAGCTTACCGCGGTGGATACTTGCCCAATGAGCGGCGGCAAATCGAACAAGACTTATTTAGTGGTAATTTGCGCGGTGTCGCGGCTACCAATGCGCTGGAACTTGGCATCGACGTGGGCTCGCTCGATGTCGCACTGTTAGTGAACTATCCCGGCACCATTGCCAGTAGTTGGCAACAAGCGGGCCGCAGCGGCCGGCGACATGACGAGAGCTTGGCTGTTCTGCTTGCCGGCAACGACCCAGTCGATCAATACCTGCTCCGCCACCCCGAATACTTCTTCTCGCAATCGCCCGAGCATGCGGTAGTTGATCCTGACAATCCCTACGTGCTAGCCAAGCACTTACCGGCCGCGGCCTTCGAACTGCCGCTCAAGGCGGAGGGCGACCTCGAACGCTTCGGTCCGCTCGCGCCGCCGGTCGCTGGCGCACTCAACGACCAGGGGATCGTTGTCGAGGTGAAGCAGCAGTACTACTTCGCCGGCGGCCAAAACCCAGCCATCGGCGTTAGCCTTCGCCACATGAGCGACAATACGTTCAGCATCGTGCTTATCGAAGGGGGAAGGCGGAAGGTGGAAGGGGGAATGTCGACTCGGACACCTGATCCCCGAAACCTGACTCCTCCTTCTCACACCGTCATCGCCAACGTCGACGCCATCAGCGCCCCGGAACTCGTCTACCCCGAGGCCGTTTACCTCCACAATGGCGAAACATACCTCGTCCGCGAACTCGATCTCGAAGGCAAGGTCGCGTACGTCGAACGCCGCGAAATCGACTACTATACGCAGGCCGTGCTCGAAAGCAACGTGCGCATCACCGGCGAACGCGAAACAAATCGCGAGTTTCCCGGCGCGGTACTTGGGTACGGCGACGTTGATGTCGCGTGGCAAACCGTCGCATTTAAGAAAATCAAATTCGCCACGAAGGAAAACATCGGCCTCGGGCCCGTCAATATTCCGGCTCAAAATCTGCAAACGACCGCTGTTTGGCTCGCGCCAGATGACGCCACGCGGGCCGCAATGAAGGCGTCCGGCCTGCGCGCGAGTGAAGGTGTCGTGGGGCTTCGCAATCTCGCAGTCGTTGCCCTGCCGTTCGTTGCGATGTGCGACAGCCGTGACCTCGGCGGCGTCGTTGATAGCAAGAACCTCGGTCGGAGCACGATGATTCTGTACGACCGCTACCCGGGCGGCCTCGGTTATTGCGAGCGTGGATTCGCCAACATGCCGCAGCTGCTTACTATTTGCCTCGAAATTGTACGCGACTGCCCCTGCGAAGAGGGCTGCCCAAGTTGCGTTGGACTCCCAAATTTGCGCCCGGCCATTCACAGCGATCCCGATCTATCTCGCGGCCATCCGATGCCCGACAAGCGGGCGACGATTCGCCTTCTCGAATTGCTGATTGCTCCAGCCGAGATTTCGGCAGAGTCCCCTGCCCTTTCCGTTCTGCGGATTGGTGTTGACGATCGCGATTAAATTGATTCTCGTGGCGTGAGATAAGTGTCAACGAGCATCACGACGGTCGCGTCGCGCACCGCCAATTGCATGGATGAATCTCTGCGCCAACGACTGGAGTCTCTCAATCGCGACCCGATGCCGGCGTCGTCGCCAAGTGCAGTGCTTAAACAAGTGGTCAAAGCGGCGATGGATATTGCCGTGCCGCGGCGGCCAGTGCGAACTCCCGTCGAACGACCAACCGCGCGGCCGGCAACTTCATCCGCTCAATCTGCGGCAGGTTTGCTGCAACGAGGCGACGTCGTCGAAACGTCCGTCGGCCAACACCTGCGAATCAATCTGCCGCTCGATCAGCTGTGGCAGGGCGGTACAAACTTGCTGGCTGCACGCCAGCAGTTCTTGCGCCTCGTAACCAGCCCGACGTCGACGGACGACAAACGGGCTCCAGTCGGCGTGCACGAATTCACCCGGTTTATCGCAGCACTGCCCGATCGCACACTCGCGCTCGACTTGGAAACCTGTGGCCTGGCCGGAGCCGCGCTCTTTCTCATTGGCGTATTGCGGCAAACGGCCGGCGTTCCGCGGGTCGAACTGCTACTCGCCCGCAATTATGGCGAGGAAGCGGCCGTGCTGCATTCGCTGTGGGAAATAGTTGCCGATCACGACGTGCTCCTGACGTTTAACGGCAAATCGTTCGATTGGCCGATGGTTGTCGAGCGCAGCGTGCGACATCGCCTGCCGGTTCCGGCCGATCGCCTAAAATGGACGCACATCGATGTGCTCCACCATGCCCGCCGGCGTTGGAAAGGACAGTTTCCGAATTGCCGCCTGCAAACGCTCGAGCGGCATGTCTGCCGGCGGACCCGCGAAGGGGATATCCCCGGCCACGCCATCCCCGCGGCGTACGCGAACTACGTGCGCACCGGTTTCGAGCGCGAGATGGAAGCTGTGCTCTACCACAACGCGCTCGACCTCGTAACGCTATTCGATCTCGCACATCGCCTGGCAGCCTGAGCACACATTGCGCGCGAGGTGCCAAAAATTGGGCAGTGGGTCAGTTCGAAAAAAAGTCGTTGAGAATGGAATTAGGGTGGCTGGGGCAACGCCCCCAGTGGAAGCATCTGGGGCGTTGCCCCAGCCACCCCCCACATTCAAACGGACCCACGACCGAAAATTGCGCAAGTTCCGGCAAAACCCCACCTTTCAGCCCGGCAAAAGTGTTAATTCTTGACCTGGTTCAATTTCGTCCAAATCGACGTATCTCTTTTGGCTGCTGATCCTTATGTCGGGTAAGCAGAGCGTGCTAGCACCGTTGGACTAGCCAATTTTTGTTGGAGGCACCCAGATTTTCCCCTATTATGCAGTAGATTCTTGAGTTTTTGGCCACGGATTCGGCCACAGAGTTTACCATTCGCGTCCTTCCCCCCCGAGCCGCCCGGCCGCCAGGCGATCGATTTCGAACTAACCCCACCGTTATGTCACGATGAGCACCGGCGCTACCCTGCCCTTGGAAGCTCAGCTCGCGGTCCCATCTGGCGTCCGGGTTAGCCACCGGCGTTCGCGCCGTCGGCCTTTGGGGGCCATGCTGTTCGAAGCCCAAATGACGGAAGTGGCCGCGTTCGACTTCCTCGGCGGCAGCGTGGCAATTTTCACTACGCGGTCGCCTCAGAAGGAAACGCCGAACGAAGACGTCGCCGCCCTCTGGCCAGTGGGCCAAAACAGTGGCGTACTCGCCGTAGCCGATGGCCTCGGCGGCCACGCCGGCGGCGAAAGAGCAAGTCGGTTGGCGACCGAAGCGATTCAGAAATCGCTCCAGGCTGCGACTTCCCCGGGTGCCGACGGGGAATTGACCGACTTGCGGGCCGCCATCCTCGATGGCATCGAAGCCGCGAACCAAACTGTTCGCGACCTCGGCACCGGCGCCGCGACCACCATGGCACTGGTTGAAATCCAGGACCGCACCATCCGCCCGTACCACGTGGGCGACTCCGCGATTCTGGTCACCGGCCAGCGCGGCAAAGTGAAGCTGCAAACCATTCCTCATTCGCCTATCGGCTATGCCGTCGAGGCGGGGCTGATGAAGGAAGAGGAAGCGATTCACCACGAAGCGCGGCACGTCATTTCGAACGTCATCGGCTCCGATCAGATGCGGATCGAGATCGGACCGCCGATCGAGATGGCCCCGCGCGATACGCTGCTCATTGCAAGCGACGGCCTGTTCGATAATTTGTTGCCCGACGAGATTATTGAAGCGGTTCGCAGCGGCCCGCTGGAAGAAGCCATCGGCGGCCTCATCGAAACCGCTCAAAAACGCATGGCCGCCCAGCAGGGCGACGCCCCGTGCAAGCCGGACGATCTCACGGTGATCGCCTACCGTCCGAGCTGACGCCGCGCGCTCTGTTTAACCGCGACACGGAGGCTCGGCGCAGCGAAGCGCTTCTTCACGCGATGTGTAAGAATAAACAAGGCCGCGATCATCGTTAGATGACCGCGGCCCGTTTTATTTCAAACATCCGGCTGATTGCGACGATGAGGAGTCGCTCGAAGACAGGCGAGGTCGGACGGTGCTGCGCACAGCCATGTGATCGACCCGAGCCAATCGAAATTATGGTCCTCCCGACGGTACTCAACCGGAGTTTGATTTCTCGTTGATCGGCGAATCGATCGCGTCGATTTCGCCGGGTATTCTATCGGCCACTTGTTGCCCCCACTGCAATCGAAACTGCAGCAGGGCTTCAAACCATACTTAATAATTCTAGTTCATGGAAGGCAGGCGATCGCAATTTTTGCGACGTGAATTCGGAATTCAAGACACGCAAACTCTATGCCGTTTGCAGGCGCTAGCAGATGGCAAACGGTATGCCACGGCGAATTGAAAAACCCATTGCGGCAGTACCTTCGATTTGCTAAACGGCACTCTCTAATTCTCATCTTATTCAGCCGCGCTAGATTTTCGGCCTGCTCCGTTCATCGCGTTTACTGTCTTCGAGGTGTCCATGCGCTCGTCGCGATTTTTTGCCGTGTTCGTTTTTGGACTGGCTATTTTTGCCAGCCAGGACTCTCACAAAATCGTCGCCGATGAAGTCGATCCGCTGGCCGTCACGCCGGCCAAACCGGATCAGCCGATCACGCTGCGCGATCGGCTGGTGGTCGGGTTGCAAGCGCGGCTCAAGTCGGAAGTGGATTTTTGCGACAACGTCGCCGACCGGGTGAACTCGGGCAAGCTTCCGGAGCGGCTCGTCGATGAGACGTTTTTCTGGGCCCGGCAGCGGGCGGCTTCCATTCGAAACGGCCATAAGTATCGGCCGATCGTGTATTTTCAGCCCGGGTTACGAGCCCGCGCCGATAAGCTGCACCTGTCGTTGGATTAGCGGACACGCGCTTACGTTCGACGCGGACGCGGCCCATAGTCGAGCGGCGGCGAATCGGGTACGATAAGGGTTCGCATCACGACCCCCCTTCTTATCGAAACCTACTCCCCCTGGTTGGAAGTTATGGCCGCGAAAATTGTTCGCCGCAAGGAT
>DATBAY010000626.1:0-15040 GCA_036271295.1 Lacipirellulaceae bacterium
CCTTTCGTGAGCGTGTGAAGCTTAACGCCGTTGGGACGGATCAGGAAAGCGTGGCGGCCGAGCGCGGGGTGGACTTCTTGTTCGCCCGGTGTGAAGAAGAATTCGTACTCGATTGTGCCGTCTTCCAGCAGGGGGCGCAAGTAAGTGAGGACGGCTTCCAGGGGTTTCGCGGACAGAGCGGTATTGAGTTGGCCCACTAGTTCATCGCCCGTGTGAAGCCAGACGGCGTTCTCGTTCTTGCCGTTCATGGCGATCGGTTCGCCGTAGAGGTCGGCGGCCCAACAGGGGGCACTCATTGTCTCGATGAGGTCGAGCGAGGCGGGAATTTCCGGCTTGCCGGCGATGCGAACATTTTGAATAACGCCAGCGTTGGCTGATTTGGCTGCTTGAAGCACGAGCCACGGCGTCGGTTTGGGGGTTACGAACTCCTCGTTGATTTGGGTGTTGTTGACGAACGTGGTCACCTTCGTACCGTCGACGGCGATTTTGAATTTGGCGTGTGGGCCCCAGTCTGGAATTTTTAGCAGGCCGGCGGTTTCGCGTGTGGGCCGTTCGAGGGTGAGAATCGACGTGGCTTTCAGATCGTGGCGCGGGATAGCGGCGTGGCCGCCAAAGGTGGCGGCGATGGCGCTGTCGTCCGCGGTGTCGAACTCGCCCAAGATTTCGAAATTACCGCCAAGCGGCGATTGGAAGTAGAGCTCCGAGTTGGCTGCGGCCGGAACGTGCTCGAATCGATCTTCGTTGGCGTACCACTGGCGCGTGGTGAGGGCGGCAAGTTGGGGATCGACGGATCGCGGCGCGATCTCTTTCCACGGTGAGCTTGGAGCCGTAGAGGGTGGCGCAGTCGTGGGCAATTCGAGGGCGGCGATTTTCAGTTTGCCTGCGAGCGCATCGATGTTTCGGCCCCACTCGGAACCGCCGGAAGTTTCTTTGCTGTGTTCCTGCTGAGCCAGGCTATCGCTAATTTTTGTGGTGATTTCGCGAACGGCGGGATGATCAGCGGCGGACCACGCGGCGACGAACGCCGAGATGCGTTTGCGCGGTAGTTTGTCTTTTCTGCTGCCGCGACTGATTTGCTTAAAGACCGTTTCCAACGCTTTCTTGGCGCCGGCATCGTCGTTGCGATTCAGGCCGATGAGGGCGAGCAGCATTTGTTGGCCGCAGTTGTCGGGAGATGTGACATCTAGTTTCTCGATCTCTTGTTGCAAGGCGTCGAGAGAATTTAGTTTGGCGGCGAGTTTCACGAGCTCAACTGCGGGGGATACCATCGTGATGCTGCTGACTGCAGCGGTTTCAGAATCACTCGATGGCTCCGCGAAGTTGAAATAAGTGCGAATGTTCGCATGATCGGGGGTGGGCAGCACCCAGGACTTCAGATACTCGTACCGGTCCTTGTCGTTGAGCGTGCGGGCGTGCGCGAGCACGGTATCAATTTGAAATTGTGCGAACGCATCGTCGAGGATATCGCCGACGACGCGGCGGTCGGCTTCGGTTGGTTTCGCGGTGGTCGTTAGCAGGTCGCGTTGTAAATCGGCATTGTACTGGTCCGGCCAGGGACCGGTGAGGATTGCGTTACGGACTTTTACGGCGTTTCGTTTATCGCGGAAGAGGCCGATGAGCCGGTTGTTTTGGGGATCGATCGGGCGTTCATAGATTTCGGTACCGTTGAGCGCGATGACGGCGTTTCCGCCCTTGATCGTGAGGGCGACTTTGTTCCAGTCGTCGGCTTTGAGGGGGAGTTTGTCGGGGCCGCGGTGGCCGCCGCCTTCTATGACTCGATTGTCGTTCGCAATTCCGAAGACGGCGTTGTCCCAGTCGTCTTTTCCGATCCAATGGAGCGCGACGCCAGCGGGATCGAGCTCGAACACGATGCGGCCGAGCGCCGGGTGCACGACCGAGACACCCGGCGTGTAGTAAAACTCGAATTGGAAGGTTTCGCCTTCACACAGCGGGCGTTGGTAATAAATCCAGCTTGGTGAAGCTTCCGACAGATCGGTTTTTGCTTTGCCAAGCAGTATGCCGTCTTGGACACGCCAATCGGTTTCGGTCGGCTCTTGTTGTTGTTGCTGGGCGATCCACTCTTGGTTTTCTTTGGGCTTCTCGCGCATGAAGCGTTGGCGCGGTTGGCTCTCGCCGTAGAAGGTGCAGTTCCAGCCATCGAGCCGGTTGCCGCTAAAGAGCGTTACTTCGCGGGGAATGAGCGGAGCGCCGGTAATGCTTACGTTGCGAAAGACGGAGAGGCGTGGGCCGTGACTGAAGAGCATGGGCCAAGGACTCGTCGGGCTGGCCTCTTCTTCGTAAACGATGTGGTTGTTGATCGAGTACTGAAGTTTGCCATCGGCGACGTGGATATTTACGCGGTTGAAACCGGCGTGCCGCATGGCGGGCGAGCGCTGGAGCGACTCGTGGCCGGATAGGGTGGCGACATCGACGGGCGGGTGGGTTTCGACGACGATTCCGCCGTAGCCGGCTTCGCCGTTGTTCATTGCGTCTTCGAAGCAATCGACGGCGAAGTCGAAATTGCCGGTGATTGGATATTTAAGCTGCAGCGTATCGTTGCCGGGACCAGGTAAGTGGGTAAGCTCGCCTTCGTGAATTAGCCAGTGGGGCTTGATGCTGCTCGCTAATTCGCGTGGGTTGGCGGGGACCCAATGCGACAGTTCGGTATCGTTTTGCGGGCGGAAGTTGGCTTTGGTGTCGACCGCTTCGCGCGTGGCGGCATCGTAGATGGAATGGACGAACGTATCCGTTTGGCCACGAGTGCGTAGCGCATTTTGAAGTGGGAAGCGAAGCTTCGCCGCAAGTGGCACGAGCTTTTCGTCTTGGAGGCAAGCGCGATAGACGAGGTACTCGGCCCACAAATCGGGCGGCACCTGGTTCTTGGCGGGCTTAATGCGTTCGGGTAACGTTTTTGCGAGGTCGTCGATTGATTTTTCGGCTGCTTCGGAGTCGCCGGAGCGGAGCTGGAGAAGTGCGGCTAGCGCGGCGGCGTTGGGCAGTTTTTTTTCAGCGGCACTTTGCACTTGTTCGCGGAGCTCGTCTAACTTGCCGGCAGCCTGCGCGGCATCGAGAAGTTCCTGCCAGTTGCTTTGGAGTGTTTCGTCGCGATTGACCGATTCGGCAACTTCTTTGGGAAGGAATGCGGCGGGAGCGGTGACCGGTTCGGTCCATTCGGCGATTAGCCGCACGTTTTCGCGGCCCTTGGCGGGGAGCGTCCAATCGCGCCAGGTCTCGTAGCGTTCTTGAGGCGTGTGAGTGCGCAGGGCGCGCACGGTGCTGGCGAGGGGCGTTGTCAGGCGGGGGCGTGGGTTGGTTTGGTAGTGATAGTCAACCACGCGGCCCATGTAGTCGAGCGCGATCGTGGGCAAGCCGGCGATGGCGGCGTCGCGGGCGATGTTGGCCCAATCCTGCCATTGGATGTACAGGCCGTAGTCGCCGCCGTAGCGCGCGTAGTAGGCCTGGCGGCCGGCGAGGAACTTGTCGTAAAAGGCCTTCGCTTTCTCGGGTTGGTTGGCGAGGTTTTTGATGACTTTGGCAGCCAGTGAACCGAGCGAGACGTCGTCGTTGCCACCGCCGTTTTCATTGACTTTGTCTGGCAGATTGACGGCCAGCTGCATCACTTTGTAAGCGGGGTCTTTGAGCTGCGGAATCTCGGCGGCGGGGATGGCGGCGACGCATGCCAACTGAGTCATCTGCGGCAGCGCGCCTTTTTCGAGCGCCTTGCTGAGTTCGTCGAGATGGCCCTTTGCGGAATCGGTCTTCTGGCCAGCGAGGTCGATCAAAGTTTGCAGCACGAGCGCGGGGACGAGTGCTTGAGGATTTTTTTTGCGGGCTTCGACGCGCGTGTTGAGGTCGTCGAGTTTATCGGCGCGTTTGGCCCAATCGACTAGCGTTGCTCCGAGGCTGACGGTGCGTGCTTCGCGGACTTTTCCGGTATCTGCGTAAAGGAAAATTTCTGCGGGGCGCGAGGCGGGCAGCACGACAGGATGGAGCAGCTCGTAGACGGCGGTTGGCGAATAAGCGTCGCCATGCCACTTGTCGAGGACGTTGCGGAGCGTGACGGCGACTTCCGCTTCGGTCGCACCGACGTCATCGGGCGCATCGCCGAAGGGTTGTGCGCGCATGATCACGTTTTGCTGCGCGGTTGTGGTCTTGGGCGGATCGGGGACTGGAATTCCGCCGGCCATCGCCTTTTGCACGGCCTTTTGCGAGAGCTCGGGCATGTTGTTTTCGGCGGCTGCGATTGCAATTTGCGTGGCGAGGCGGAACTGAGAAATGGTGAGTGGCGGGATGCCGGTCGCTGCAGACTGGCCGGTGGGAGAGCCAGCGGGTTTCGCACCACGATTCGTCGGGACTGGCGTCGCCGGTTTGGGCGCGGCGGCTGGCGGCGCATCGACGGCAAATAGAGTAAACCACGCCAGCGACGAAAGCGGTTTAAGCAATGACACCGCGTTAGCCGAAGGCTGACGTGGGAAGAAATCGGCGGATTTCTGAGTTGCCGGCGCGGGTACGGGCGCGGCGGGCGCCGGGCGGATCATGCGGCCTGGCTGCGGCCCCTGCTCTTGCTGAGCGTGGCGTTCGGGGCGCTTGGTCACTTCAGCGAGGAGCTCGGTCCAGCGCTTTTCGGCGGTCGGCTTGTCGCCGGCGTCGGCGGCCTGTTGGCCCCATTCGAGCATCATGGTGGCGTAATATTTGTTGTCAACTTGCCGGCGGGCGGCTTCGATGGCGTCGGCCGCGAGCTTTTCGGCGAGTTCCTTGTGCGCGTTGTCGCTAAATGTTTCGCGAGCGACGAACCAGAGTGGGATTCGCAGCGCGGCTTCGCGGCGTTGTCGGGAATTGGGGCGATGGCCGGCTGGAATCTCGTCGAGCGGTTTGTCGGTCGCCATCTTTGCCAAGCGCTCTGCCGTTTCGATGGCGTGGTCGTCTTTGGAACGGTATTGCTGAATGGCGAGGACGATAGGAATTGAGAATTCATCTGGATGCTCGGTGGCGAGCTTGGCGAGACGATCTTCGATCTCTTTGGAAATCTTGTCGTTTTGAGAGAGCGAGTTCAGCAGCTTGAGTAGTCCGCTATCGAGATGCTGCGTCCGAATCGTCTTCGGATCGGGCGCGGCCACCATGAGGTCCAACACGGCCTCATCCGGTTTTGCCTCGGCGGCCGGGGCGAGGAGCTGCTTGACCGCATCGGCGGCGTCTACATCTTTGATCGCGGCGAGCGCCTTCTTCAATCCATTCTGCGCCTGATTGACGAAATAGTCGGGCCGGTTTCCGTACCAGGTTCCAGCTTGCTGGAGCGCGTCGGAGTCGTCCATTAAATCGCGATAGATGCGCACCGCGTCGACGGCCGAGCCGATTTCGAGGAGCTGATTGCCGGCCCAGACCGAGTTTTCTGCCCGCATGTAGGCGCTGTATCGCGGATCGAACTGATTCGCAGGGCCTGCGTGAAGCTGCTTGAGGAGCAGTTGCCGGGCGTCGTTCTTGCGATCGAGCTTGGCGTAGATCTTGATCAACCGGGATACGGGCGAGTACTGCAATTGGTTTTGATTTTGCTGGATGGAAGTGAGCGCGTTTTCGTACAGTTTCAGCGCGACGTTTGTCGTGTCGTCGAACTGATCGAGCTCCTGGCCGATGATCCAGCCGGCGTCGGCCGGCATCGTTTTCTCGAGGGCGGGTTGGGCTACGAGTTTTTCCAGCTTTTGCTTGCCCTCGTCTTTCTTGCCCGTTTTAAGATCCATGAGAGCCAGCATTGCCTGGCCGCCGACCCATTCGGGATTGTCGTTCACTCCTTTTTCAATGGTCGCGCGGAGATCGGCGACTTTGTCGGTTCCGGTGACACCGGTGAGCAGTTGGTGGAACATGCTGTTCACGGTGCCGCCGGTGCTATAGGAGCTGATGCTATCGAGGCCGAACCAGGGCTGCGCGGCTGCTTCATTGCCAGTCGGAATGATGCCGCGCTTGGCCATGTTGTAGATGCGGTCTTTCTTCCACAATTTTTCGTCGTAAATGCGCGAGATGAGCTGACTGCGATACGAGGGGTAGGCATCGAACACTTTTTCGAACAGGTTAATTGCTAAGTCGGTGTCCTCTTCGTTCTGCTTGGCGCCGCGGTTCTGGAGCATCTCGCCGACGAGATCGATGACATAGTAGGGCTGCTGATTGAACGACTTAAGGTTGATTTGATCGAGCGCTTTCACCAGATCGATCGAACGTTGGGCGCGCTGAAACACGTTGCGCACTTCCCAGAAATCTTCCATGAGGAGGGCCGGCTTCTGCTTGATGATTTCCAAGTACTGGTCGCAAGCCTCCTTTAGTTTATTGCTTTGCTCATACTGTTTGGCCAATTGGTAGCGAAGGCTGGAGTTATCGGGACGTTGCTCGATTGCTTTTTGCAAAAGGCCGAGCGTTTTATCGTGCGCGCCGGAAACCTGATAGTATTCGATCAACTGTTCGTACAAGCGGGGCGAATTGGGCGATTGCGCGAGCTGCGTTTCGAGCTGCTGCGTCATCGTTTTCAAGGCGCCAGTTTGCTGTAAAAGCTGCAGTGCCTGCGTGCGACCAGCATTTCCTGGTCCCTGATTCTGGAAGCGGACGGCGCGAAATGAGCCGTTTGCGGAGAGACTCGGCGGCGTGGTGCGTCGCAGAATCGTGTGCGCGAGTTGCTGCGCCATCTCGATTTTGCCCTGGCCTTGGTACATGGCCATGAGCGTGGCGAGCGAGCCGGTTTGATTGCCGCTCCGTTGTTGGACGCGCGAGACAACGGCTTCGGCCATTTCATTGAGGCCGAGGCGACGCATGCGATCGACGAGCTGCAGTTGCGATTCGTTATCCAGACGGAGGCCGAACAAGCGTTCGGCCGCCTTGCGGGCGCGCTCGACATCGCCCAGGCGCTCGGACAATTGCAGCGCGAGCGTTTCACGCTGCTGCACCAGCTTTTGATCGCGCGGGGCGATGGATTCGACGATTTCCATGGCCTTATCAAGATCGCCCAGCGTTTCGTAGAGCGATGCCATTTCCAGGCGGAAGGCGGGGTCGTCTTGAAAATGCTCAGCGGCCGAGCTTAGCAGCTGGGCGGCTTCTTCGTGTTCGTCGTTCCACCAGAGGACGTAGCCCAGCATGAGCTGCTCATAAGGCTGGTTGTCGGGACTTGCCGCTTTGAGGCGCTTGCGCAGATGTTCTGGCAGATCGGCCAGGACATCGTTGTGTTTGAAGACCTCGTAAACTTCACGCAACAGAAATATGGTTGGTTGATCGACGTACTTAGTCGGACGCTGCGGGTAAGTGATACTCGTATAGCTCTGCTCTTTGCCGTAACGCACATTGAACTGCATGTTAAAATACTGTTGTTGTGACGACGGAGCGTTTTGCGGTCGACCCGTTTGAACGAGACAAGCCTTCTTGGCCTGTTCGATCGCCAGATCGAGCGCGGGATCGAGGATCGACAGGATTTGGGCGTTTTCTTCGTCGGGGCCCAGCTTGCCCATCCACTGCATTAAGAAGTCGGATTCGGTTGCGAGCGGGCTGACCGATTGCTGGCGGCCGGCCTGGCGGGCGGTGGGGATGGGCGCTTTGGCGATATCCGCTTTCGCGGCGGCTACCCATTGGGCGTACATCGCCGGGAGCTGATCGTACTTTTCCTGAGCGAATTCCAAGTTCATCGCAGCAGAAAGTTCTTTGGCGGATTTTGCCTTGGTGAGCATGCCATTGAGCAGTTCGTTCGCCTTGGCATCGCGGCCGGCAGTTGTTAGTTCCGACAGGACGACGCCAAGAAACGCGTTGCCGCCGAAGCAACCGTTCAGCTGCACCCAATTGCCCGCGATGTTGATGAACGCCTGACCGTTCGAGCCGAATGCGATCTGACCGCCGGCCGCGGCCGCCGCTTCGTTCGCATCACTGTTTTTGTTGAGGCTGTCATAGCACTTGAGCATGAGGTCGAGTTCGTCATCGGTCAGCGGCTTCTTCTTTTCTTCCTTGCTGCCCGACCGCGATACCACGCGCTGCTGACGCGGGTTATAAGTGCGTGTTTGCAGCGCGGTGAGATAGAAGTTCTGTTCTTCGCGACCGCCCGATTGAGCTAACTGTTTGGCGACTCGGAATAGCGAGTCATGGTTGCCGCGAATCGATTCGACGTAGAGCCAATCGTAGAGCGTGTCGCGGTCGGCATCTTTGGCGAATGCGGCTTTCTCTAACGGATCGACGAAGGAGGGCGCCGCTTCATCGTCCTTGGGAGTTTGCTTGGACTTCGCGTTGTCGTCCTCCTCGAATTTGAGCTCCCAAGCGTAGGCGGCCATCCGCGCGACGCCGAAGCTATCGGGCATCCACGGGCGCTGCGGGCCTTGCATGTTGCCGTAGTAGTAGCGATCGGTATCGAAGCCGACGGCCTGCCGCACTTGTTGCGACATGTTCAGCATGGTGAGGGGCGATTGGCGGGTGGGCATCTTGGCTGTGACGCCGCGCAATTGGTCGGATTTGGCTTTCTTTTCAGCCTGTTTAAACTTTTCGGCGGCGCTCACGCCCATTTTGTCGTGCGGAATTCTCAGGGCGAGCAGCCGGCGGCAGCGATCTTTGGCTTCCTGTTGTTTTTCAAGTGACGCCCAGGCGACGATTTCGCGGTAGAGCAGCTCCCAGTCGTCGTGCTGCTGACTGAGCCGCGGCTCGGTGATCGCGATCACGCTTTCGTAGCTGCTTTGCGTGAGCAGTGAATCGAGATTTTTGAGCAGTCGGCCAGGGTCTTCCTCGCGCTGGGTGAGCCGGACGTAGATCTCGTTGGCTTCTTCGTGGTCGCCGCGAGCTTGCAGCAAATTCGCCAAGCGAGACTCGGTTTCCTGGCCGGGGGCGATTTGCACCAGGCGGCGTTGATAGTCGACCGCGGCATCGAGCTCGGCGCCTTGCTCGCAGAGTTTGGAGAGTTGTTGGAGGAGGTTTGTGTCTTGAGTTTCGCTGCTGAGGAGGCTTTCCATTTCGCGGCGGGCGGTGCCGTAGTCGCCGGCTGTATTGTAGGCTTGCGCAATGCAAATCGTGGCGGCGCGCCGCTTGGCATCTTCTTTGCGCTCGCGCTCCAGGCGCTCGATCAGCTTGTCGAACTGGTTGGTTTGCAGATACAGATCGGCCAGCTTCGCGGTGAGGCTGGTCTTGTCGTCGATTTCTTCGGTGCGGTCGTAGGCGCGCCAGTAGACCTCGATGGCTTCGTCCGCGCGGAATTGGTCGGCGAGCGCCGCGCCGAGAGCGGTCGTAAGATGCGGCTCGGTGGGATTGATGCGGACGGCTTTGCGCAGGGCGTCGAGCCCTTCTTCCGGTTTGCCTAGCCGGAAGCAGAGCTGCGCGTAGAACTCGTAGTTATCTGTGTTGCCAGGCGCGGAGGCGATCAAATCCTTGCCGGCTTTTAGCGCCTCATCGGTCTTTCCCATTTGCGATTCGAGCCGGGCGACGCTCATGAGATAGTCGCCCCGCGAACGCCGATCGATTTGTGCCAGTTGGGTGTCGATTTCGGCGGCGCGGGCAAAGTCTCCGGACTGTTCGGCGATGCGGGCGGCGGTTGCGAGCGACCGGATGGAGTTGGCATCCTTGGCGAGCGCCCGGGCGATTGTTTCGGAGGCGTCTGTCCAGCGCTGATCCGCTTCGTAGTATCGCGCCAGCGTGTACAAATCGGGCAAGCTGGCCGAGCTCCCCTGCCCTACGACGCCTGCCAGGCGATCGATTTCCGTGTCGAGCTCACGATTGGATTGAAGTGCCTCGATGCGGGCTTTCATGACGGATTCGCGCTCGTCGTCATTGGCGGCGAGCTTCTCGGCATCCGCGATGAACTCGAGTGCTTTGTCGTATTTTTGCGAGCGGCCGAAGTATTCGGCGGCAGTTAACTTGAGGGCGAAATCTTTGGGGTCGAGTTTGCAAGCCTCGGCGATTTCGGCCGTTGCTTCGTCGGCGTAGGCAAAACTGTTGTAAACCTGTGCGAGCCGGGCGGCGTTGACGGCGGTGTGCCGCGAGCCCTCGGAAATTGCCTTCCAAGTCTTTTGGGCGTCTTCGGGACGCTTCAGCACGTGGTAGAACTCGCCCAGATATTCGCGGTATTGAGGATCGTCTGGCTTCAGCTCGATGGCTTTTGAATAAAGTTCGATCGCTTCATCGTTGATGTTGGCCTGCCGGAAGAGATCGGCGACTTGGGAGATCGTGACGGCATCGTTGGCATGGGCGGCGACCATCTGACGCCAGATTCGAGTGGCCTCGGCTTTGCGCTTGTCCATGTCCTGCGATTTATCGCGGAGCACGAGCTTACCCCAATCGCGGAGGACATCGGCATTGCTCGGGTCGGCTTTCGCCAGCTCGGCATATTGCGCGAGCGCTTCGGGGAATCGCTGCTCGTCGATGAGCTGTTCGATGAAGGCGCGCCGGAGCTCTGTTCGTTTCGGCGCAAGCTTGAGGGCCTTTTCCATCCATTTGGTCGCTTCGGGAACGCGGGCGGAGGTGGCCAGGAACTTTGCGAGGCGAGCCATCGCGTCGATGTCTTCCGGATGTCCGTCGCTCCATTTTTCGTAGTACTTTACGAGGCCGTCCTGATCGCCGGTGCGAAGGAAGACTTCTTCGATGCGGCGACGCACGTCGTGATAGAGCCAGCTCTCGGGATTCAGGTCGGAGAGGATGTGCTCCAGATCCTGGAGACCTTCATCGCGGCGGTTCAAGCGGACTTTCAACTCGGCGACTTCGATCTGAAACGTCACTTTTCGGTAGTCGTCGTGGACCAATGTGACGAGCTGCTCATAACGCGGCAGGGCAAGCGCGTACTGGCCTTCTTCGACGAGTGTGGTGGCGATTTGTTCTTGCACGCGCGGGTCGTTGGGAAAGAGCGCTTCCAAGCGGTTCCAAACCGCTAACGCGGCATCGGTATGTTGCGCGCGCTGATGAACGCGGCCAAGCTGCTGGAAGATCTCTAACAGATCGGTCCGTGGGGGATTGCGAGCGATGGCGCGCTCGAAAGCATCGACCGCTTGCTCCGGTTGGCCGATGAGGATTAGCTCCTGGCCGAGGTAATAGGGCGCGAGGGCATCTTGCGGTCGCAGTTTCTCGGCCTGTTGGAAGGCGTCGACGGCGTTTCCGTCTTCGCCACGATGTGCTTCGAACAGGCCGAGCAACATCCAGGCGGTGCCGTCGTCCGGCGATTTCTTCGTCCGCTCGCGCAAGTCGCCCAAGAATTTATCGAGCGTGCCGAATTCGACGTGGTAGCCGTACACGCGGTCGAGGGCGGTGCCGCGACGGGGGCTTTTTTCCAAGACGGTGAGAAATCGCTCGGCGACTTGGGCCTGCTTCGCCTCGTCCTCGGAAGTTGAATCTGCCGCATCGTCGGCCATGATTCGCGAAGACAGGATCACGCCGACCACACCAATGACAGTCAACCAACGGCCCAACGTCAAAGCGTGAGAAAGCATCCGCGCACCTGAAGATAAGAAAGAGGAATAACTTCAGTCCCGTGAGTCGATTGTAACTCAACTCTGTGCCCGCGAGTGAAGGCTTAATCAATCTAATCGTTGATGACCGACGCTCAAAGCGAGAGATTCGATTCGAACTATAACTGTCGTCGTTCGAAGGTTCACCCATGTATTCGCCATTGCGGGCCGAAACATTCCGGCGGCGCAACGGTTAATTCACGTCGCAAACGGGCGAATCCATCAATAACTGATTTTTACAGTGGAAGGTAGACTTTAGATTTGCGATTTCTTACTATTTTTAAATAGATAATTCCGCCACGGAACGGGTGGCACTAATCTCGAAGCGATGCGATGCTAGTTGCGATGCATCGCATGCGTTGCGCAGCGTTCGCTGCACGGCCTGTTAAATTTCGCCGGAGTGGTCATGAACGTAAATGATGATGTCAAACAGCATTTGGATGACTTCAGGCGCGACTTCGCCCGCTTGCGCGATGAGATTTCGAAAGTCATCGTGGGGCAGGAAGCGATTCTCGATGACACGCTCATTGCGTTAATCTCGGGTGGGCACGTGCTGCTGGAAGGCGTGCCGGGGCTGGGAAAGACGTTGCTCGTTCGCACGCTAGCGGACGCTTTGCATTTGACGTTTCATCGCATTCAGTTCACGCCGGATTTGATGCCCGCGGATTTGATTGGCACAAATATTGTGGCGGAATCGCCGGATGGACGCAAAGTTTTCGAATTTCAGCGCGGACCCGTGTTCGCCAACGTGCTGCTCGCGGATGAGATCAACCGGGCGACGCCGAAGACCCAATCTGCGTTGTTGGAATCGATGCAGGAACATTCGGTAACGGTCGCGGGCCATACGCACCAGCTCAGCGAACCGTTCTTTGTGCTGGCGACGCAGAATCCGCTCGAGATGGAAGGAACCTATCCGCTACCGGAGGCTCAGCTCGATCGGTTTTTCTGCAAGCTGATAGTAAAGTATCCGGATGCCAAAGATTTAGAGACGATTTTGGATCGCACTACGGAGAGTGAGAACCCGAAGGCGTCGCAGGTGCTTGCGGGCGAACGCATTTTGGAAATGGCGTCCACGGCACGGCAAATTCCGATCGCTCCCGAAGTGCGACGGTATGCGATTGGGATCGTGCTGGCGACGCATCCAGATCAGCAACTGGCGACGACGCTCACCAAGAAGTACGTTCGCTATGGCGCCAGCCCGCGCGGGCTGCAGTCGATGATATTGGGCGCGAAGATTCGAGCGATTCTCGATAATCGTTACCACGTTGCTCGTGCCGATGTGCGTTCGATGGCGCTACCGGTGTTGCGGCATCGGATCATTCTGAATTTCGAAGGTCAGGCGGAAGGCATTGGTACGGATGCGGTCATCGAACACAGCGTGAAGGAACTTCCGGAAGATTCGCTGGCGGCTGCGTGAGCCACGCGGTTGTATTGCGCATCGATTTGATCGACTGACCAAACTTTCGTTGCTTTCGCAGTAGTGACCGCCATGTTGTTTCCGCCCGATTTCTTGACGCG
The DNA here is from genome assembly GCA_036271295.1 of Lacipirellulaceae bacterium. Classification (GTDB taxonomy): domain Bacteria; phylum Planctomycetota; class Planctomycetia; order Pirellulales; family Lacipirellulaceae; genus JABDGM01. The sequence continues at coordinate 12,954 of DATBAY010000626.1, forward strand.
CGTGGAATACCTTTCGATCATGTCGAAGCGTGTGTTCCGCGGTCGGCTGTTGGCACAGCGGCGGACGATGCAACTCGGATCGGGCATTGAGTTCAGCGATCACCGCGAGTACACGCCGGGAGATGACTTTCGCTATCTCGACTGGAACGTGTACGCCCGGCATGGCGATTTGCTGCTCAAGCGATTCGAGGAAGAGGAAGATTTGCACGTGTATCTCATGCTGGATTGCTCGCGCAGCATGAGTTTTGGCAGCCCGGCGAAGTTTGATGTGGCGCGGCAGCTGGTTGCGGCGTTGGCTTACATCGCTCTTTCGGATTTGGATCGCATTGCCGTGTTCGCGTTTGCCAACGGCACGATGGCGGAGTTTCCCATGAGTCGCGGCAAGGCGCGGATTCTGCCGCTGATGCGGTTCCTGGAAGACCTGCCGAATTTGGGCAGCGACACGAACCTCTCGACATCAATCGCACAAATGCTGCAGCGTTCCAGCCGTAACGGGTTGGCGGTGGTCGTGAGCGATCTGTTCGACGAACGTGGTTTCCGTAAGGGCCTCGACCAGCTGCGCTACCATCGCTTCGACGCGCATGTAATACAAATTCACGAGCCGCGCGAGGCGTCCCCGGAGTTGCTCGGCGACGTGGAGCTTGTCGATGTCGAGACGAGTCATCTTCGCAAAGTGACGGTGACCGAAAAGCACATGCGCGAATACAAGCGGCTGTTTGCCGAGCATCAAGTTGCCGTGCGTGAGTACTGCCGCAACAACGGAATGGGGTGCGTGCAGAACGCATCCACCGTGCCGTTTGATGATGTGATCCTGCGGATGATGCGCGAAACGAGTCTGGCGTAACCAATTTGAAACGATGACGTTTGCACTTCCCAGCGCGTTTTGGCTTGCGGCTTGTGCCGCGCCGATCATCGTTTTCTATATTCTCAAAGTTCGGCTTCGCCGACAGACGGTTTCGACGAATCTGTTTTGGAAACAAATCTTCGATGAAAAGCCGCCGCGTTCGATCTGGCAGTATCTGCGGCATTTGCTGTCGCTACTGGTGCAATTAGCGCTGCTTGCGCTGCTGGTTCTGGCGATTGCCGATCCGTATTTGCCGTGGGAATTGCTGGCGGCGCGGCGGATGGTGTTGGTTGTCGATCGCTCGGCGAGCATGCAGGCGAAGGATGTCGATCCAACTCGCTTCGACGCGGCGATCGATTCGGCGCTCAAGTTTGTGGATGGTTTACGTTTTCGCGATGAGCTGGCGATCGTTACGGCCGGTCCGGAGCCGGAAGTGGTCGTCGGGATGACGAGTCACGTGCCCACGCTCAAGCGTGCACTGCGCAGCTTGCATGTATCGGATGAGCCGGCAAATCTGCAACGTGCGGTTGAGTTGGGCAAGCAACTTGTCGGCAGCCATCCGCATGGCGAAGTACTTGTCTATACGGATGGTTGCGATGAACTGCCCTTGGAGGCCAAGTCGGATTCGGCGCCGCCGACTGATCCCAAAAGCGAGGAGCACACACCCAAGATCAGCCAGGCGATTTTCGGGACGCGGGTGAACAATGTTGGAATTACGCAGCTTCAGATTCGCCGCAGCCTGGTGGACCCAATCGGGTACGAAGCTCTCATTTCTGTTGCGAACGCGGGCGACGAGCCGCTGGATTGTCGATTGGAACTTACGCTCAATGATGTGCCGGTGGATGTTGTGCCGCTGCATCTCAAGCCGAATGAGCGTTGGCAGCGATCATTGCAAAAGACCTCAATTGATGGCGGGACGTTTGTCGCGACGCTCACACAGATTTCGGCGGGCGGGGCATCTGCTGGCAAGGACGAGGAGAGTGCGCCAAAAGCAAATGGCGGTGTCGACATCGCGAAGTTGGATTCGCTCGCGGCTGATGACACGGCGTACGCAATCCTGGCGCCGCGCAAACCGCAACAGGTGCTGCTCGTTACCGAAGGCAACTTGTTCTTGCAAAAAGTTTTTGAGGCGAATCCGCTCGTCGAGTGCAAGGTGGTGAAAGAGCTTCCCAAAGAATGGCCGAAGGATGCGGTCATCGTTCTGCATCGTGAGGTGCCAGCCAGTTTGCCACCCGGGGACGTC
>DATBAY010000627.1:0-4212 GCA_036271295.1 Lacipirellulaceae bacterium
CTAGAATACATCGCCGGCGCAGAGCAATTGACCAAGGTCTTTGGCTATTGGCCGTCCTTTCACGATGCCGAAGTGCTCTGGATCAAACTAGATCGTCGTGGGCCAATTGTGGAATCAGCAGTTCACGTTTTCGAAATCACGAACGAAATCGATGCCGACGGCTGCTATGTGCTTCGCAACCACCTGTTGGTGCACCTGCGTTTCAACAAAGTGGTGGAAGTGGCGGTAAAGGATTTCAACCACCAAAATGCTCTTATGGGACTGCGACTACTCGACTTACGAAGCCGCCAGCTGGAAGGAATCGCTTGGGAGGTGCATTTTGATCCGTCTTGGGGGCTCGACGCGACATTCCAGTGCGCAAGCGTAGAAGTTGTGAGCGTCACGCCGTGTGACAGGTGCGGGAATCCGATCAGTTAAAGATTCTCGGATCTCACTCGCGGCTGTATTCAGCTGTTTGGGCAGAGAACTATCATTGCCACAAAACGCTCGAATTCTTTTCATTTCCCAATCAGCGAAAGGAAATAATCCTTCGCCGCCACGTCGACCCCGCGCATGTCGACGACATGCTTGCCCCACCCCAGCTGAGCAAGCACATAGCCGCCATATGCGAATTGGCCGATGGCGACCTGCCCCGTCGCGAGCTGACCGACGCCGAAGATCAGTCCGATGGCGGCCTGACCAACTGCCATCGGGCCGAAGGCCGCTTGGGCCAGGCAAAAAACGACGCCAAAGCTCAGTTGCCCGATTGCGACCAGTCCCAGTGAAAGCTGACCGATTGCAATGATGCCATGCGCGAATCGACCCACCGCAATTACGCCACGCGCGGTCACACGCTTACCGGTCTCGGGACAGCGACCGTATGTGTAATGAACGAGTGGCAGCGTCCCTACCATCCGCCGCGATTTGTATTCGGCGAACCGCTTTCCGTCGGGGTACACGAACCTGCGCCACGTGCCGCGTTCGGTTTCTTCGTACTGATACGGTGTGGATCCGAGCAGCAAGTTTTGAGCAACAGCGGCAGACATTGGGCGCAATCCCCGACATCGGGTCAACTTGGAATCACACGGAGCTTTGCCCCAGATAGATTCGACGCCGGAAACCCAATATTGGAAACCGGCCAAGAGAATTTTGAGCGCGTCAGCAGATTAACGAATTCTTGCGAATTCAGCCGGTCGCGACAGGCGATCAGCGCTGCCAGTACCAACTTTTCGCAGCCGGCAGCTCGCCATGAGTACTCGCCAAATCTTTCGATACTTCCGTGCGATCAGCAACCTGCCACGGGAAGATTTGAATGCCGCCAGAAACGCTGACCACCCAATTCCGACCCGCTTTCACGAAGCTCGCTTGCGACGCCACCGAGTGCGGAGCCGGATACTCAACCAGCGGCTGATCGTTCATCAAGTTCGGAGCTTGAAAACCACACTTTTCGGTCAACCGCTCTTTCACAAGCAGCGCGCCGACTACGGCCAAATCCATCACGTTTCGCAACTGACCAAAGCTCGAATCCTCGCGGGCGAGGTCGTCAAACTTCTGCGTAAACGTATCGGCCCATTTCTGAGCGGTCGGATCGGCTTTGCCCGAATGTTGCTTCTGGCCAGAGTTATCCAGGAAATCCTGTTCCGTCATGCAGCGGACGCCCTGCCCGCGAATCTCCCAAGCCACGCCCTCGGCATCGCGCTGGATCGGCTCGTAATTCGGGGCCAGCCACCAGCGCGGCATCATGTTGTTCGACGAATGCCCCTTAACCAACGTCAAAAAGCTTGGCATTCCATCGACGGGCGACGGCTCGAAATTCATCGCCAAGCGCTTCATCCGGAAGTCAGCCGCCACAATCACCCGAGCAAAGTGGGTCGTGGCCGGAATGCCAGTGACCGAAATCGTCTGCGCTCCGACGGCTTGCTCCATTTGCTTCGCAGCATTCTCCGGCCCACCGCGAGCCGAAAGTTTGCCTGAAATCTGTTGCATGCGCTCCAAACCCTCAGGCGTCGGATCGATCGAGCAGCTGATGCCGCTCGCGTTGCTCGAATCAGCAACGCGGAGGGCTACCATCAGGTCATCGAGCGTGAGTACCGGTCGGTTCGAAGTCGCGCCAACGACGCAACCGAGCGAGTCGATCTTCCAACCTTCAGCAGGCCCGGCGAGCACGATATCATGCTGCTCGGGGTAGATCAGCACGTAGCGAACGCGCTGCAACCCGGCCAGGTAACGAACGGCATCGGGAATTGGTTTGTTAGCCGCTCGCGCGCTGGCGATTTCCGATTCTAATTGCTTGAGCGACACGAACCGCTGGTCGGTCCACTTCTCCAAATCGGCAGGCACTGGATCGATGCCCTTTTGCCAGGCCGCTTGGAGTTCTTTCAACTCACCAACTTGTGGATTGGAAACGACGCCATCCGTATCCACTTTCACGCCACCGACTGAGGGTTGGCGGAAAAATTGCGCGTGAGATCGGCCGGCGAAGGCACCCACCGTGATCACTGCTGCAATGGCGACGAAGCACCGCTGGCTGAAAGTCGAAACGTTACGCATGAGAAAATGCCTCCGCCGCTCTGCTGATCCGCGATGAAGCCGGGATCGAAGCTAGAGAGCGTTCCAATAAGCTGACTAAAACCTCTATTCACACTAATCGCTAAACCTTGACGATTCAACAGTTTTGGACGCGGAAACGACGTTCCACCGGCCCCACCGAGCCATGAATTCCCGATCCGTAATCACAATCGCCGCCATCCGACCTCGTTCGACCGCCCTACGGTCTACGGAAGTCCTCCAACAGGTCGCAGGAATTGCCGTAAACCTTGTCGGCGGAAACGGTTCTGTGCGAATCGACTTGAACTAACACCCCTATCGCGAATAAGTTGTAAATAGGGCAATTGTTGCCGAACGGCGTTGCGGCCGATCGGGAGGTCTCATCCAGAACCCTGGCGGCGGTCCCGCCTGCGCATTTGCGTCGCACTCGCATTCGTCGCTATTGGAGGTTATCTCCGCTTGTATTCGATGACGGCATACCTGGTTATTCGCGAGGGTTCGAAATGGACAGACGTTTTTCGTCTCGTCGAAGGTGAATCCGTGACCATGGGCCGCGCCCCGACGAATGCTATCGTCGTGAAGGACGAGCGCTGCAGCCGGAACCATGCCGAAGTCTTCCAAGCCCAGGGCCAATGGACGCTGCGAGATTTAGATAGCCGCAACGGCACGCTGGTCGATGGTCAGCGAATTCAAAACGACTATCATCTGCAAGCCGGCGAAATTATTCGCATCGGCAATTCGCACCTGGCGTTTGTGAACGATCTTTCGCAGGCCTTTCCCGATTCCCACTCCGTGCTGCGCACCGCGCAGGCGGTCGACACGCCGCCCGGCGAAGACGGCACGGTTGGTCCGCCAGATAACGAAAGCGTGCTCGAAACGTACGAGCCCACCACGATCACCCATCGCCGCGGGCAAAGCCGTTTTCTCGAACCGCCGGAAGAGGAAGACGTCGACGTCTCGCTCCCGAAGGTCGGCCGCGCAGCCGCGAACTTGTGCCGACTCGCGTTCGAGTTGGCGAAAGCGTCCGACGTCATCACGCTCGCAAATGTGGCTCTCGACGGCTTGTTCGAAGGCACGCAAGTCGATGCCGGCGCCGTGTTGCTGCAAGCCCGCCGGCCCACTCCGAAACCGAAGGCAGACAATCTCGAAGTCATCGCATCGCGAAGCGATTCGGCGCACCGCTACCATCGTGTATCACAGTTTTTGTCATCGACCGTCATGCGCGATGGCCAAGCCGTGCTCGCCCGCAACGTGATGGACGACAGCCAACTCGGCAGCCGCGACAGCAAAGGCGAGATTCTGGCAACAAGCGTCATCTGCGCGCCGATTCGACGCGACGGCAAAGTCCTCGGTGTGATCCATCTGTACGCGACGGACGCCGGCAAACCAACCGATCCCGATGATCTCGAATTCACGCTCGCCGTGGCAGATACCGTCGCCGTCGCCCTCGAAAACCTCAGCAAGCAACAAGAGCTCGCCGAAAACCTGAATCAGATTCGTGATGAAAACGTGCAGCTGCGCGAACGGCTGGGCGTGCAAAGCGAAATCATCGGCACGAGCGAAGTCATGAACCAGGTCACTCGCGAAATCGCGCGGGCTGCCCCCAGCCGCGCGACGGTGCTCATTCGCGGCGAAAGCGGTGTCGGCACGGAACTCGTCGCGCGCGCCGTGCATTTTTCGAGCCCG
>DATBAY010000628.1:0-4111 GCA_036271295.1 Lacipirellulaceae bacterium
GCCGGGCGAAAAGGTTCCAGTCGATGGCGCTGTAACGGAGGGTAGTAGTTTCGTTGACGAGTCGATGATTTCAGGCGAACCGGTACCGGTCGAAAAGAAGCGGGACGATCGGCTGATCGGCGGCACTGTGAATGGCAATGGTAGTTTGGTGATGCGGGCCGACAGGGTCGGCAAAGAAACCGTGCTCGCGCAAATCGTACAGATGGTTGGCGCTGCACAACGTAGCCGAGCGCCGATTCAGCGGCTGGCGGACAAAGTCGCGACCTATTTCGTGCCAGCGGTGGTCCTGGCGGCGATCGCTACGTTTATTGTATGGGCCATCTGGGGTCCCGAGCCCCGGTTTGCCTATGCACTGATCAATTCGGTGGCCGTACTGATTATTGCTTGTCCCTGCGCATTGGGACTCGCGACGCCGATGTCGATCATGGTCGGGGTCGGTCGCGGAGCATCGGCTGGCGTGCTCGTCAAGGATGCCGAGGTGCTCGAAGTGATGGAGCGGGTTGATTACCTGGTCGTCGATAAGACTGGCACGCTGACGGAGGGGAAGCCCCGCCTCGTGACGATCCAACCGGTTCAAGGCTGGGCAGAACAAGACTTGTTGCGGCTGGTGGGAAGTCTCGAGCGGGCGAGCGAGCATCCATTGGCCGCCGCGATCGCGAACGGAGCGAAGGAACGCGGCGCGGAATGGGTCGAAGTGAAAGAATTTGAATCGGTCACGGGCAAAGGGGTGCGAGGGAGTGTCGATGGCAAGTTGATTGCGGTCGGCATTGGGGCCTTCGTTGAAGGCAACGTCGACCGAAGTCTCGCTGATGAAGAAGCGGCGGAGGCGCTACGTCGTGATGGTCAGACGGTGATGTACGTGAGCATCGACGGAAAGCCGGCCGGTTTTCTCGTTGTCGCGGATCCGATTAAAAGTAGTACGCCGGAGGCGCTACAGGCGCTGCGCGATGAAGGCGTGCAAATTACCGTCGCCACAGGCGACAACCGAACGACGGCCGAGGCTGTGGCAAAGAAAATAGGCGTGTCGTCGATTGAAGCGGAGGTGTTACCGGCGGGAAAACGCGCGCTAGTGCAGCAGCTTAAGCTGCAGGGTCGAATCGTGGCGATGGCGGGGGACGGCATCAATGACGCGCCGGCACTTGCAGAGGCGAATGTCGGCATTGCGATGGGAGCCGGCGCGGACGTCGCCATGGAGAGTGCGGGGGCGACGCTCATTCAGGGCGACTTGCGGGCGATTGTGCGGCTACGGCGACTGAGCGAAGGCGTGATGCGGAATATCCGGCAGAATTTATTCTTCGCGTTCGTTTACAACGTGCTGGGGGTGCCGATCGCAGCGGGGATTTTGTACCCATTCTTTGGTGTGCTGCTCAATCCGATGATCGCGGCGGCGGCCATGAGTTTTAGCTCAGTGTCGGTAATCGCCAACGCGCTGCGGCTGCGGAATCTGAAGCTCTGAGAAAGTTGTGAGATGAGTATTGCATGATTCCGTAGGCCGCTGTATTTTACCAATTAGTTAATTAACCATACGGTGAATAATGATGCCAACTGATCAACTTAGTTCGACATTTGCAGCACTGGCGGATCCCACGCGGCGGGCGATCTTGGGAAAGCTGACGCGCGGTGAAAAGTCGGTATCGGAGCTGGCGAAGCCATTCAAGATGAGTATGCCAGCCGTGTCGAAGCATCTGAAAGTGCTGGAGCGGGCTGGGCTGATTGAGCGGAGCCGCGACGCGCAGTGGCGGCCGTGCCGGTTGAAGCCGCGGCGGCTTAAGGCGGCGTCGGAGTGGCTCGCTGGTTACCGCCAGTTTTGGGAGCAGAGCCTCGATCGGCTGGAAGCGTATTTGAAAGAAATTCAGGAGGGGGGAAACGATGACCGCAAAAAATAGCGCTCACGAAGTAGCGGTGGAATCGACCGAGACCGTCGACATGGAACGAGACATTGTTAATCGACGGTTGTTCGATGCGCCGCGAGAGCGAGTGTTTCGAGCGTTTAGCGATCCCACATTACTTGCGACGTGGTGGGGGCCGAATGGGTTTACAAACACGATCCACGAGTTTGAACTTCGGCCCGAAGGGAAATGGCGATTGACAATGCACGGCCCGAACGGCGCCGACTTCGAGAACGAGAGCGTGTTTCGCGAAGTGACTGTTCCGGCGCGAATCGTGTTTACGCATCTCGAACCAGTACATCGCTTCGACATGACGATGGATTTTGGAGAGTCGAACGGTCAAACGACGCTTGCGTGGCGAATGCGATTTGACTCTGTGGAAGAATGCGCCAAGGTTCGGCCATTCATCGAGGCAGCGAACGAGCAGAATTTCGACCGGCTTGCGGAGTGTCTTCGCAAAATGGTTTGACGATTGCGGCATGTGGCCGTCAGGAATTAATTTCAATCGTAGTGAGGCTGATATGAGCTCAGAAGATACATCGGATCGGGAAATGGTGATCACGCGCACGGTCAACGCGCCGCGCGAGTTGGTGTGGAAGGTGTGGACGGAGCCGGAGCACGTGGCGAAGTGGTGGGGGCCGAATGGGTTTTCGACGACGATTGAACAGATGGAGGTGCGGCCGGGCGGTGTGTGGAAGCACACGATGCACGGGCCGGACGGCACCGACTATCCCAATAAAAGTACGTTCATCGAAGTGGTAAAACCGGAACGTATCGTGATGGCGCACGGCGGCACTACCCCGGGAAAGAAGGCAGTCAGCTTTCACGCCACTTGGACGTTCGAAGAGGTCGGAAAAAATCAAACCAAAGTGACGCTGCACAGCGTGTTCCCGTCGAAAGAAGAACTCGACCGTGTGATTCGCGAATTCGGTGCACGCGAAGGTGGCAAGCAGACCCTTGCCCGCCTGGACGAGTACGTGAGTAAAATGTAGGCGCCGCGGATCGTTGACTTTATAACCTTTGCGTCTTCACGCGCGATGTTTGAACCATTTGTTTTCTGAGCGGCGGACGATGGATGCAAGGGCGAGTGAGGTTGATGTGTGTGGTGCGGTAGACGAGGTCTACCGCACGGAGTCGCGGCGTGTGTTTGCGACGCTTGTGCGGCTGCTCGGAGATTTCGATCTCGCTGAAGAAGCGGTTCACGACGCGTTTGCGGCAGCGCTTAAACAATGGCCGAGCGAGGGCGTGCCGGAGAACCCGCGAGCGTGGCTCGTCTCGGCTGGGCGATTCAAAGCGATCGACGGCATGCGGCGGCGAGCGCGGTTCGATGCTTCGCTCGGGGAATTGGCGGAGCGGATCGAGGCGCGGACGAAAGCCGCGGGCGGTCCGGATAATGACCAGGTTGAAGATGATCGTTTGCGGCTGATATTCACTTGCTGCCATCCCGCGCTAGCGCCGGAGCACCAAGTCGCGCTTACGCTACGGGAAGTGTGCGGGCTGACGACCGAGGCCATTGCGAGCGCGTTTCTGGTGACGCCGGCGACGCTTGCACAGCGGATCGTGCGGGCGAAGGCAAAGATTCGGGACGCGGGGATTCCTTACCAAGTGCCTTCGCGCGAGGCATTGCCAGACCGGATGGAAACGGTGTTGCAGGTCGTGTACCTAGTGTTCAACGAAGGGTACTCAGCGTCGTCGGGCGATGCGCTCACGCGGCCGGATCTTTCCGACGAAGCGATTCGGTTGGGGCGGTTGTTGTTGGAGCTGTTGCCCGAGTCAGAAGTCATCGGCTTGCTCGCGCTCATGCTGCTACACGAATCGCGGCGGGCGGCGCGGACGTCGTCGACCGGTGAAATTATTTTGCTGGACGATCAGGATCGGTCGTTGTGGAATCGCCAGCAAATTGCCGAGGGGAAGTCGCTCGTCGAGCGGGCACTGGCGTCGGCCGAAATCGGGCCATATGTGATTCAGGCGGCGATTGTGGCCGTTCACGCAAGTGCGGAAAACGCTGAGGCGACCGATTGGTCGCAGATCGTGTCGCTATACGATTTGCTTGCGCGAGTCATTCCGTCGCCGGTCGTGGAACTGAATCGAGCGGTTGCGGTGGCGATGCGCGATGGGCCGAATGAGGGGCTCTCTGCAATCGACGCGATTTTGGCTCGCGGAGAATTGGTCGACTATCATCTTGCCCACGCAGCGCGAGCGGATTTGTGCCGGCGGTTGGG
>DATBAY010000629.1:0-11736 GCA_036271295.1 Lacipirellulaceae bacterium
TAAATACCCCCAAATTGCTACTTCGCAGATTTTTTCTAAGTTCTGCGAAACCCGCCAACGCTCGGTGGGTTAACTACGACATCTCGACCGTCATGGGCCAATTGGACGGCGAGTCAACCTCTTCAAAGCGGAACAAAACATGAGACAGGGGCTTTTCTTCAGGGTCTCGGTGCGCGCGCCGTTGGCAGCGCTGTTGGTCGCTTCGACCAGCTGGGGCGCCGCGCCGCAAGTGCCGAGTTTGCCGACGCAGTCGGCCGGATATGTGAATTACGCGGTCACGAGTTTGCCCACCCAATACAAGGCGGCGGCGGTAACGGCTCTGAACAACACGCCGGTCGACAACCCCATCACAGATGCCGGCGCCACCCTGGGGCGAGTGCTTTTTTACGACACGCGGCTTTCGGCCGACAACACGGTGTCGTGCTCGTCGTGCCATCACCAGTCGAACGGATTTTCCGATCCGAATCAATTGAGCGCGGGAATCAATGGCCAGCTGGGAACGCGGCATGCGATGGGCCTCACCAATGTCGCCTACTATGCGGACGGCAAGATGTTTTGGGACGAGCGTGCAGCCTCGGTCGAGGCTCAAGCGCTCGTGCCGATTCAAAGCGCAACCGAAATGGGCTCGACGCTGAGCGATGTCATTACGAAGCTCAATCAAACGACTTTTTATCCGACGCTCTTCCAGGCCGCGTTCGGAACTTCGGATATCACGTCGGATAAAATCGGCAAGGCGGTCGCACAGTTCGAACGATCCATGGTTTCGTATCAATCGAAGTTCGATTTGGTGCTCGAAGGAAAGGCCACGCTGACCACGGATGAGGCGGCAGGAAGAGCGATTTTCACCGGTCAAGGCAAATGCAGCACGTGTCACACGACGAATGCCGACTCGATGGATCGGATTCACAACACCGGCCTGGATGCCGTGAGCGCAGATGTCGGCGCCGGCAATGGTCAGTTCAAATCTCCGTCGTTGCGAAACGTCGCCGTGCGGGGACACTATATGCACGACGGGCGCTTCTCGACGCTTGAGCAGGTCGTGAACTTCTATAACACCGGGGTGCAGATCAACGCGAATCTCGACCCGGCGCTGCGTCAGCCGCTCGGTTTGTCGTCCACGCAAGTTACGCAGCTCGTCGACTTTCTCGATACGTTGACGGACAACTCGTTCCTCAGCAGCTCGTTGTTTGCGGATCCTTTTGCGACACTTCCCGGAGATTACAACGGAGATGGCGTCGTGGACTCCAAAGACTATGACGTATGGCGACAGAACGTGGGCGACAAAACGACACTCGTGGCCGATGGCACCGGCGACGGCGTCGTTGACTTGGCCGACTACGTTCTGTGGCGTAAAAACCTCGGGAAAACCTGGCAAAGTTTATCCACGGGTAGTGGCAGCGCTCTCACAAGCAGCGCAGTGCCGGAGCCGTCCGCGGCGATTCTTTTACTAACCTCGGTGCTGACGTCGAGTTTCATTCGCCGGCGACGATCCGGGTGATGCCACAAGCGACTGGCGACGAAACTTAAGCGGTAGAAACGACGGATAGTCCCGCGGCGCGATAACACCGCTTCGCCGTGGTTGAACCAAGAAACGCCAGCAGACGCTGGAGATCTGCGTGCGGGAATTCTCGCTTAATCGCAATTGCGGTGTAGGTGGTCGCTGCTCGCGAGGGCGGAATGCGAAGCAGTAACTTCCAGCGACCGTCGCCGATCGCATCGCTCGTGAACGCAATACCGGCGCTGGCAGCTCCGGACGCAATCGCGGCTTGAACGGCACGTGAATTATCGACGTGGAGCAGCCGCGGCTGCAGCTTCTCGTAAACGCCAATCTTCATCAGGTACGTTTTGGAGAGCCGTCCGAGCGGGCATTCCTGCTCCGCCAACACGATGCGTTTGAAGCGCGACTTCAGCAGGTCGGCGGGCTTTGCGATTTGTTTGGCTCCCGCGGCACCGATGATCGAGAGACTATTTTTAGCGATGGGCTTGCGGGTGTTCGTCATCGTCACGCCGGCTGATTCCAGCCGCTCGATTTGCGGTTCATCGGCGGAAATAAAAACGTCGCCAGCGGCGCCGGCGAGCATTTGATCGGCGAGTTCATTGCTCGCGCCGAATATCGCGCGCACCCGCACTAGTGGCGTGCGAACGGCGAATTCCGATAAGATTTGGCCAACGGCTTCTTGGAGACTGATCGCGGCGGCCAGGTGAAGGCAGGGCGAGGAATCGCCGGCGCCTCGCAAGGCCGATCGAAGTGCGCCGGCAGCGTTTTCGGTCACAGCCCGCCGGACCGAATTGTAGATTTCGATCGCCGCTCGACCGAAAGGCGTCAGCCGTGCGCCGCCGCCCGCTTGACCGCCCACAGCGGCTTTGACGAGTGGTTCGCCGGCCGCGGCGTTGATCTCCTGAATCAAGTTCCAGGCGCGGCGGTACGACATTCCCGCCGTTTTTGCCGCCTTGGTGATGCTGTGTTCCCGCTCGAGAGCCGCCAGCAGGTCCGCCCGACCGGCCCCGAGCACGGCTTCGCCGTGCCGCTCGATCCAGACGCGGACTCCGACTTCCCAATCGCCCACCCAGCCCAATTTCGCCTTTGAATTGACCATTGATGTTATTTCGAAGAAACTAATACCGCTATGTACGGTTATGCATAACGGTCAAAAATGGCATGCGCGCCCCACGCAACGACGACTCTGGCTTTACTCTAATCGAACTGTTGGTTTCGATCAGCATTGTTGCGCTGCTGGTGGCTATTTTGGTGCCTGCCGTTTTTCAGGCCCGAGCGTCCGCCCGACGCACGCAGTGCCAATCTAACTTAAGGCAGTGGGTGCTGGCCGCACAAATGTACGTGGATAATCATCACGGTCTGTTGCCTTACCGGGGTCAGGGTGTGCAGCCCACGACTCGGTTCGACGCGGCCGATGACTGGATAAATGCCCTGCCGCCGATGATGGACGGAACCACGTACAACGATTTGGTGAACGCCAAGCAGAAACCGAACGCGGGGGACGGCAGCATTTGGGTTTGCCCGGAAGCGAAGCGGATCGATGAACTGAGCCCGACCGAGATCGACAAAGGCGTGCTCGCGCTAGCGGATCCGACGACGTTTTTTTCCTATGGCATGAATATGGCGCTATCGACACCGTATATGAGCCGACCCGATCGGATCGATCGAATCGGACCGCTGCAACTGATGGTGTTCATGACCGATTCGCTCGGCCCTTATTGTTCGGCGATTCCAAGCAAGTATGACTACACGCCGATCGCGCGGCATGTTGGCAACACGGTGAATCTTGCGTTTATGGATGGTCGTGTGGAAGCATTTGCGGGCGACGAGGTCGGTTGTCGAATCGGCGACCCGAAGCGACCAGACATCGTCTGGTTCCCTCCTAACGAGCCCGGCGGAGGATGGCCTGGGCCGCCGCGGTGAGCTGCAGTACAGAACTTGAGCAGGCTGCTGAAATACCGGACTTACTAGCTCGAATTAGACTGGAAAGCGTGACCTACTTTGAACCGTCATCACGTATTTAGGAATTGAACTCATGAAACGTCTCCAACTTGTGCTTAGCACGCTCGCTCTGGCGCTTTTGCCAGCAGCGAGTCGAGCCGACCAAATTAATTTCGCGCCGATCCAAGACAACACAATCTTCTCTGAAAGCAGCAATAGCGCTGGCGGAGAGAATGGCGTGTTCGTGGGCAGCAACAATTCCGCTGGCACGCCGTCGCGACGGGGCTTGATTCAATTCGATTTGTCGAGCATTCCCGCCGGCTCGACGATCACGGGCGCCACGTTGACGATGTACTTGGAAATGGCGAACAACGCGACCGCGCGCACGATTGATCTGCATCGCGCCAACGTCGCCTGGGGAGAAGGGACTGCGGGCTCTGGCCAAACGAACGGGACGGGATTTACCGCTGGGGCGGGCGATGCAACGTGGACCGAAGCCATGCACGGCGTTTCGTCATGGCCAGCTGGCGGCGACTTTGCCAGCGCGGTTTCCGCGAGCGCGTCGATCTCGGGAACGACCGTTGGAACACCGTTTTCTTGGACTTCCGCCACGCTACTAAGTGACGTTCAAGGCTGGTACGCGAACGCTTCGAGCAACCATGGTTGGGAGATGATCAGCAATGGCGAAGGCACGGGCGGCTCGGTGAAAACGTTCTATACGAAGGAATTCACGGGCGTTACGCTTCGGCCGGTGCTGTCGGTTACGTACGTGCCGGAACCTGCGACGCTGGGGCTCTTATCGCTTGTAATCCCAGCGTATGCATCGCGACGCCGACGGAGCGCCTAACGTGAAGCGGCTTGCCGCAACTCGAGTTCGACGGGCCGCCGTCTTAGGACTTATGGCCGCCGCCCTTGGCGTTTCAACGAAGGCGGTGGCTGTCTCCGTTTCGATCGTTGCTAGCAAAGACAATTCGATCTTTGCCAACAACGTGGACAACAGTAACGGCGGCGGCGCGGGTATCTTTGTCGGCACGACGAACATGATGCAGAGCGATTCGCTGCGGCGCGGGCTCATCGAATTCGATGTGGCGAATGCCGTTCCGGCGGGGGCGACGATCACGGCCGTGAATCTGACGATGTACCTCGGCCAAGCTTCCGGCGCGAGCGGCGTTCAAACGATCGATCTTCATCGACTGACGGCGGATTGGGGCGAAGGGACGGCTGGAAATTTCACGACATCGATTTCCGGCACGGGCACCGGTTCTGCAGCGTCTGCCGGCGATGCCACGTGGAACCAGCGCTTCTACCAACAGGCGAGTTGGACGGCCCCCGGCGCCTTCGACGATTTCGTTGAAGCGATCAGCGGAAGCACGGATGTGGCCGCCACGGTCGATACGCCTTACACGTGGCTCTCCACGCCAACCATGGCGAGCGACGTGCAAAGCTGGTTGGATCATCCGGCTACGAACGACGGTTGGATCCTCATCAATCACACGGAAGGCGTCCAGCAAACCGTCAAAGCGTTCTACTCGCGAGATGCCACCGAGAAGAACAGCGTCGAGGAGCCGTTGCCGCCTGAATGGCATCCGACGCTGGGTGTCACTTACACGCTCGCCGCGCTTCCTCCCAGCGGCGACTACAACGATAACGGCGTGGTCGACGCCTCAGACTATGTATTTTGGCGGGACACGCTTGGTCAGTCGGTCTCGCCGGCCGGAAGCGGGGCGGATGGCAATCAAAACGGTTTGATCGACAGCGGCGACTACGACTACTGGCGTACCCGGTTCGGGAACTCCGTAAGTGGACTTGGAAATGGGGGCGCGATTCCGGAGCCAGGGTGTGCAGCGATTTGCATCGTCGCGTTACCGCTGGTGTTATTGCGGAAGCGGCGGTAGAAAGTGATGACAGGAACTTCGCGTATGCTGTCGTCCACGTTTGCCCCACAAATCGGTTTGCAGGAGAGTAGTCGCTTGCCGTCGCTGGCGCGGCGAGCGGGGATTTCGGCGGCCGAGCTAGCTTGCCTCGTCGCGTGCGGCGCGCTGGCAGCGTTTGCGGTTGGATTTATTCACCTGTCACTGCGCGTGCCCGGGCATGCCATCTTGCGTGGCGCACTGCCAATGGCGATGGGATTCGCCTTAGTGCCGCGGCGTTCCGCCGGAATCATCACGGCGCTGGCCGCCGGAATAACGGCTAGTTTGATGAGCGCTGCCCAGGTTGGCGTATTCCCGGCAACCTCGATGCTGAGCGTACTCGCCCTGGGACCGGTGCTCGATCTTGCCCTTTTGGGCAAGCCGCTCGGTTGGCAATTATATGTGAGGTTCGCTACGGCGGGTGCTGTGGCAAATTTGCTCGCCTTTGGCCTGAAAATGGCAGGACTGCAATTGGGAATCGAAACGGGCGGTCACGGCGGTGGAGGTGGCGGAGGCCACGGTGGAGGCGGTGGCGGACAATTGATGACATTCGGCTGGACGGCTCTCGTCTCCTTTCTTATCTGCGGCGGACTGGCTGGCTTAGTCAGCGGCGCGGTCTGGTTTCGCGCGCGAGTGCACGATGATCTACGTCGGAATTGACGACACGGACACGCTCGACGCCCCCGGCACGAACCAACTCGCGCGACATCTCGTGCAGGAGCTACGCGGGGAATTTCGCGGGCGGATGATTCTGCGGCATCAATTGCTCGAAGACCCACGCGTTCCGTGCACTAAGAAAAATGGCTGCGCTTCGATTCTCTTCGATGTTCTCGAATCAAAATCCGATCAAGGCGAGCGTGACGACCACGAGGCAGTCGTTAGCTTGGCGGACAAACTAAAACGATTGATCCT
The DNA here is from genome assembly GCA_036271295.1 of Lacipirellulaceae bacterium. GTDB lineage: Bacteria > Planctomycetota > Planctomycetia > Pirellulales > Lacipirellulaceae > JABDGM01. Next base: position 6,262 of record DATBAY010000629.1, read on the forward strand.
TCCATGGTGCCCGGTGGGAAGCGATCCGGGACTTTGCATCGCAACCATGGTCCCGCAGCCGGTTATTGAATGGGGGCTGCGCTGCCAGCGCGAGCTCGTCACGCAAGATGAAGCCCGCACGCTTGCGCGATCGGAAAATATTGTCCTCGAAGGTCTTGGGGGTACGAACGATGGAGTCATCGGCGCGCTCGCCGCAATTGGCTTGATGGCAACCGAGAACGACGGGCGCGTCATTTATCGCGGTTCGACCGGCCAAGACTGGTACGACGTCACGGGCCGAATGGAGGTGCGGGAGATATTGAGCCGCGGCGTCGATGAAGTTCTCAGCATCGACAGCGGCGAACCGCTCGCCGAGGGGACGGTTAATATCGGCAAGCGATTGCGGCCGAACTATCGCGGCGGAAAAGTCGTGCTGTTCGTCGCGCGAGACGAGGCGGCGCGATGGGAAGCAGTTCGGGTGATTTAGCTCTTCACGTTAGCTGGTAAACGATTTTTCTGGTTCCGCGGCCCAACGCTTCCGGCCCGAGTACAATTCACCCATGCCGGCCTACTGCCACCCTTTGGCGCATCGCGCCTTTCGACAAGCGCTGCAGTCTCTTGAATCCACTTCGGGTCTATTTCGTGCCGCGTTTGCCATCGCGCAACACGAGCTGCCCGAGGCCGAAGTATCGCGCGCCGAGGCCGTGATCGTCGAACTCGCGGCGACCGTTCGCCGCCGCGTTCATTCATCGCGTTTCGAAGCCAAGCTGGCGCATTTGCACGACGTGCTGTTCGATATCGTCGGATTCGAGGGCAACGTCGACGACTATTACAATCCGGCCAACAGCTACCTGCCGGAAGTTTTGCGCACGCATCGCGGTTTGCCAATAACGCTCGCCCTGGTTTACAAGTGCGTGGGTGAACAGCTGGGACTCCGTATTGAAGGCATCAATTCTCCGGGTCATTTCCTCGCGGCTGTGCATCCGGAAAGTCTTGCCGCGTCGTCCACTGGGGATGGATTGATGTTTGTTGATCCGTTTTTTGGCGGTGCCCTGTTGTCGCGCCACGATGTCTACCGACGGATCGAATCGACGACCGGCCACGCGCCAAAAGCAGGAATCAATTGGCTGGCCGCGACGACTCACCAGCAGTGGCTCAGTCGAATGCTGACCAACTTGCAGGCCGTTTTTGCTCGCTCCGGACGCGAACGCGATCTGTATGCCATGCAGGAGTTGCAGGCCCTGCTCCAATAGAATGGAGTCACAATCGCCGAACTTAAGTAGCGGGTTAGTTTGAGGTGGGGCAACGCCCCAGATGCTTCCACTGGGGCGTTGCCCCAGCCACCCTAATTTCATTCTTAAGGACTTTTTCTCGAACTGACCCACTACCCGAACTTACCCCAAGTACGATTTTCGCCCGCGGCGCGCTAGAATGCAAATAACGCCAACTGTGAGGCTACATGACTGCGTCCTCTAAATCTTTCCTGCAAATGGCGCTGGCGTCCGCCGCGATCCTGTGCGCACATGGGTTTGCCGCGGCCGATGTCATCGTGCTGGCGAACCACACGGCGCGGGATATCCCGATTCGCTTTTCGCCGCTTAGCGGTTATTCGCAGTCCGTCACGCTGGCTGCCGGCGATGACTTGCCGTTTTATCTGGATGGCAAGGCCGACGTTTCGTTTACGACGATCGGCGGCTCCAAAACAATCCGGCTCGATGCGAACTGCGCCTATTATTTCTCGCGCGGCAGTGATGGCCGCGTTGACGTGCAAAAGATCGGGTTGGGCGAAGATGGCACGCTGACGAACGGGCGATCGCTGCCCGGCTCTGCAAGCCAAGCCCCGAACGCTACGATCACGGTGAAAATCCTCGTGGATGAAGAGGAGCCGGGTCGTCAGCCGGTCTGGGAGAGGCGGCTTCGTGCTCGGGTCGACGCGGCCTCGGCAGTGTTCGAAAAGTACTTTCATACCAAACTTCAGGTTGTGGCCGTCGGCACTTGGCACTCAGACAACCAGATCAACGATTTCATCGAATCGCTGGGCGACTTCGAGCGTAAAGTCAGCCCGGCGCCTGCGCAGCTCGCGATCGGTTTCACGAGCCAGTGGCGAATGGCGCGCGGCCGCCTGCACATGGCCGGCACGCGCGGGCCGCTGCATCCTTACATCCTTGCCCGCGAAGGTTCGCCGGAGATCAGCGAAGCCGCCAAGCTCGAATTCCTCATTCACGAATTAGGACACTATTTTGGCGCTGCCCATAGCCCGGAACGCGACAGCATCATGCGGCCCGTGTTGGGGGACAATAAATCGACCCGCACGAACTTCCGTATCCAATTCGATCCGGTCAACACGCTTGCCATCGCGATCATCAGCGAGGAGATGCGTCGCCGCCACCTGACCAGCATTGGCGAATTGGCGCCAGAGACGAGAAAGCGACTTGGACAGATTTACACCGAGATTGCCCGATCGCTTCCCGACGACCCGGCGGCAGCGATTTACGCGCAGCTCGTGAAGAGCGAATCCGGGACGCCGATTGTTAACGCATCGCGGCAAGTCGTGAAACAGATCGAGCAGGCAGCGATGGATAATCGCATGCTTCCTACGACAGCAATCAACGGCGCGAATCCCCAAACTCGGCGCGCGGGAGACGCGCTCACGAACTATCTCGTCCGCGAAGCGGCTCGCACCGCGCAAAGCCAGCCCGATGACGTGAAACAACAGGCATTTCTGCTCGGCGTGGCCATCGGACTCAACGACAACGATGCCCAAGCGCAACTCATGTCGGCAGGCAGGGTCGTCGGCGCCATCGAGACGCCGGGCGAGCGACCCGTTCGCTTGACCATGCTCGGCGAGCCAACTCTGCGAGAACATCGCGAGCTTCTGCGGCCATTTTTGTCGGCCCTACTTCAAACCGTCAACACGAGCGCGGACGCTGCGCAGGACGCGGGTATCGCCAAAGAACTGGCAGACGCGGCCCGCGCCGGCGGCTTCAGTTTTCGTGATCTGGCCGCCAATCGCGCGGGCGCTCATCTGGCCGGCGAAGTCTTGCAAAAGCACGTCCCACTGGGCTTGTTAGCGTTCGCTTTTTCGACCACCTCCTATATGCCCGAGGTTGATGATTTGCCGGAAAAACTTTCGCTCGCCGAATTCAAAGAGCAATTCGGTGACCAAGATGACCCCCGCTTTACGAAGATGCTGCAGCAGATTGATCAAAGAATCAGTACCGAGCCAGGCTATCGCCCGCTGAGCGCTCCGTCGAAACACTAACCGCTGCGCGCGATCTCGACCACCGGATTCTGAGCCGGTAAAATGCGAATCCTTCGCTGGCACTCGCCGGCAATCGCGTCTTTCGAACGGCTCGCATGTTTACGATCACACCACAGCACGAGTTTCTCGTCGGTATCGATTCCGACGGCTGTGTGTTCGACTCGATGGAGTTGAAGCACAAGGAGTGCTTCGTTCCCGTTTTCATTAACCATTTTGGGTTGCAGGGCGTCAGCAAATACGCCCGTGAGGCGGCGGAATTCGTCAATCTCTACTCGAAAAGCCGCGGCGCGAATCGTTTTCCGGCGCTGGTCGAGCAGCTGAATTGGCTGCGTCAGCGTCCGGAAGTAAAAGCCCGCAAGATCAACGTTCCGCATCTGAAGGCGCTCATTGATTGGATGGGCCGCGAAAAGAAACTCGGCAACCCGGCGCTTGAGAAAGCCGTGGCCGAGACCAATGATCCGGAGCTAAAACTAATCCTCGAGTGGTCTAACGCGGTCAACAAAGCGATCGCCGAGATGGTCCGCTGCGTGCCGCCGTTTCCGTACGTCAAGGAATGCCTGGAACTGTTCGCCGGGCGGGCCGACATGATCGTGTGCTCGCAAACACCGAACGCCGCGCTCGAAGTCGAATGGAAAGCACACGGCATCGATCGCTACGTGACTGCGATTTGCGGCCAGGAAGTTGGCAGCAAAAAAGAATCGCTGACCAACGCGAAGCAGTATCCGCCGAATCACACGTTGATGCTTGGGGACGCCCCGGGCGACATGAACGCCGCCGTCGCGAACAACTGCTTGTTCTTCCCGATCAATCCCGGCGTGGAAGAGGCGAGCTGGCGACGTCTGCACGATGAAGGAATCAAACGGTTTTTCGAGGGCACCTTCGCCGGCGAATACCAACAAGAACTGCTCGACGAATTCGATACATTTCTGCCTGAGCGGCCGCCATGGCGCGTCGACGATTAAGCAAGCATAGCGCCGCTCAACGGACAACGAACCACTGACAACGGATTACTCACATGGCTCAACAATGCGATCTTGGCCTGATCGGCCTCGCCGTCATGGGCGAAAACCTGGCTCTCAACATCGAAAGCCGGGGCAATCATGTCGCGGTGTTCAATCGCACGACCGAAAAGGTCGACGAATTCATGGCTGGCCGGGCGAAGGGCAAGAAGTTTGTCGGCTGCCACTCGCTCGAGGACCTGGTCAAGAACCTCGCGAAGCCGCGCAAGGTGATGATGATGGTCAAAGCCGGCCCGGCTGTCGATGACCTTATCAAAACGTTGTTGCCGCTGCTCGAAAAAGGCGACATTCTGATCGACGGCGGCAACACGTACTACGCCGATACCGAGCGCCGCACGAAGGAAGTCGAAGCCAAGGGCCTGCTCTACGTTGGCACCGGCGTCTCCGGCGGCGAAGAGGGCGCGCTGAAAGGCCCGAGCATGATGCCCGGCGGCAGCCCTGACGCCTGGCCTGCCGTGAAGCCGATCTTCCAAGCGATCTCGGCCAAAGTCGGTCCGAAGAACGACATCCCCTGCTGCGAGTGGGTTGGCCCGCGCGGCGCCGGTCACTATGTGAAGATGGTTCACAATGGCATCGAGTACGGCGACATGCAGCTCATTTGCGAAGCCTACTTCATGATGAAGGAAGCGCTCGACCTGTCGAACGACGAGTTGTACGAAGTGTTCTCCGAATGGAATCGCAGCGAGCTCGACAGCTACCTGATCGAGATCACTCGGGACATCTTCACGGTAAAAGACAAGGACGGCGACGGCTGGTTGGTGGACAAGATCATGGACCGCGCCGGCGCGAAAGGCACGGGCAAATGGATGAGCCAGCTCGCGCTCGATCACGGGGTGCCGAGCACGCTGGTTACCGAGGCGGTGTACGCTCGCTGCTTGTCCGCAATGAAGGATTCTCGCGTTCGGGCCAGCAAAGTCCTGAAAGGACCTTCCGCTAAATACACGGGCGACCGAAAAGAGTTCGTCGATAAGATTCGCCACGCACTGTACGCCTCGAAGATTTGCAGCTACGCGCAAGGATTTGTGCAGCTTCAGGCAGCGGCCGCTGAGTACGATTGGGCGCTCAACTACGGCGACTGTGCCCTGCTCTGGCGTGGCGGCTGCATCATTCGGGCCGTCTTCCTGGATCGCATCAAAGAAGCTTTCGACAATAACCCAAAGCTCGAAAACCTGCTGCTCGCGCCTTATTTCGCGAAGGCGGTTGCCGACGCCCAGG
>DATBAY010000630.1:0-4847 GCA_036271295.1 Lacipirellulaceae bacterium
CTCAAAGATATTTTCGCGAACCGATCGACTGCCGGCTACAGTGCCGAATTGACGCTCGAAACCACACCATATATAGTGCGGAATTCACAACTTGTCGGAGGAAACGGACCGCATGGCCACCAATGCCGCAGTGCTTCGGGAGCAGGGATTCGGGCAGACGCAGCGGCGCGACACTTGGTGGGTCCAGCCGCTCGCGATGGGTGCGGCGTTCGTCGTCTTCATTATCTATGCCACGTTCCGCGGGCTGTGGAATCACGATTTCGATTTCGGATATGAGTCGAAAACGAACTCTCTGTACCCAAATAGCGCGTACTTTCTATCGCCGTTCTATTCGCCGTTGTTAGTGCTGCCCAGTTGGGTCCCCGCGTGGATCGGCCCGGCCGTTTTTGTTATGTGGATGCCCGCAGGCTTCCGCCTCACGTGTTATTACGCTCGCAAGGCGTACTACCGGGCGCTCTTTGGCGATCCGCCTGCGTGCGCCGTCGCGGAGGCGTGTAAGAAGAACTACAAGGGTGAACGCGGGCTGTGGATTTTCCAAAATCTGCACCGCTACTTCTTATATCTGGCGTTGCTGCTGGTGTGCATGCACATTCACCACGTTTACGATGCGACGCGGTGGCCGGTCGCAGGAAGTGAAGGTCAATTCCAGTTCGGCATGAGCGTCGGAACGTTGGTGCTCGCAGGCGACCTGGTGTTCCTAGCGCTGTACGTATTCTCATGCCACTCGCTCCGGCATTTGATGGGTGGCGGACTCGACTGCTTTTCCGGCTCCAGTGGCGAGACGCGCCACAAGCTATGGAGCTGCTGCACATCGCTCAACATGTATCACGGCCTGTTCTTCTGGATCAGCTTGTTCACGGTGGGCTTTGCCGATTTTTATATCTGGATGGTCAGCGCGGGCTATTTTCACGATCTCCGGTTGTTATAAGCACAAATTAACCACGAAGGCACGAAGAGCACAAAGGACAGCGAAAGAATTAAAAGTTTTCTTCGTGCTCTTCGGGCCTTGGCGGTGAAAAACGATTTCAGAAATTAATGGATAAGTATCAAACGTTCGAATACGACGTAGTGGTGATCGGAGCCGGCGGGGCTGGTTTGCGGGCGGCAATTGAAGCTTCCGCTCAGGGCGCGAAAACGGCGCTCGTGTGCAAGTCGCTCCTGGGAAAAGCTCACACCGTAATGGCGGAAGGCGGCGTCGCAGCGGCACTCGCGAACGTCGAAAATCGCGACAGCTGGCAAACGCACTTCCGCGACACGATGCGCGGCGGCAAATTCCTTAATCAATGGCGGATGGCTCAGCTCCACGCGCAGGAAGCGCCCCAGCGCGTCCGCGAGTTGGAAGAATGGGGCGCCGTCTTCGATCGCACGAAAGACGGCCGCATTCTGCAGCGCAACTTCGGCGGCCACACATACCCGCGCTTGGCGCATGTCGGCGATCGCACCGGCCTCGAAATGATTCGCACCCTGCAGGACAAAGGGATCCATTCCGGCATCGACGTGTACATGGAATGCACGATTCGCGCGATCCTCAAAGATGGGAGCGCAGGCCGCGTTTCCGGCTGCTTCGGTTATCAACGCGAGAGCGGGCGGTTCGTCGTATACAAGGCGAAGGCCGTGGTGCTCGCGACCGGCGGCATCGGGCGGTGCTGGGAAATCACCTCGAACTCCTGGGAGTACACAGCGGACGGCCATGCGATGGCCATGTGGGCGGGAGCCGACCTCATCGACATGGAGTTCATTCAATTCCACCCGACCGGCATGGTCTGGCCGCCCAGCGTGCGCGGCACGCTCATCACCGAGGGCGTGCGCGGCGAGGGCGGCGTGCTGCTCAACGGCAAGGGCGAGCGATTCATGTTCCGCTACGTGCCGGACATGTTCAAAGGCGAATTCGCGGAGACCGAAGAAGAAGCCAACAAGTGGATGGAGCAAACGATCGCGGGCGAACGGCCCACCGCACGTCGTCCGCCCGAGCTGCTAACGCGCGACGTCGTCGCACGAGCGATTCGCCGCGAAATTCGCGAAGGCCGCGGTTCTCCACACGGCGGCGTATTCTTGGATATTGCATCTCGGCGGCCGGCGGATGTGATTAAGAAGAAGCTCCCCAGCATGTACCACCAGTTCAAGGAGCTGGCGGACGTGGATATTACGACCGATCCCATGGAAGTCGGTCCGACGTGCCATTACATGATGGGCGGCATCCGGGTGAACGCGGAAACGCAGGAGTCGACGATCCCCGGCTTGTTTGCAGCCGGCGAAACGGGTGGCGGCATGCACGGCGCAAATCGCCTCGGCGGAAATTCGTTATCCGACTTGCTCGTGTTCGGCAAACGCGCCGGTGAGTTTGCAGCAAAAAGGTCGAAGGAAGTTTCGCAGGGACAGATCAATCCGGACGACGTCGAACGCGAGGCGGCCGACGCGCTCAAGTACTTCGGCGATAGTCAGGGTGAGAATCCCTACGCCATTCATGAAGAGTTGCGGTTAATGATGCAGAGTCTCGTGGGCATTGTGCGGACGGACGAAGACCTGCGGGCCGCGCTCAAGAAAATCGACGAGCTGCGGGCCCGATCGCTCAAGGCCAAAGTCGGCGGCAACATTCAGTACAACCCGGGCTGGCATCTCGCGTTGGACCTCAAAAATATGCTCGATATCAGCGAGGCGGTCACCAAAGCCGCACTCGAGCGCACGGAAAGCCGTGGCGGACACACCCGCGAGGACTTCCCTGAGAGCGACAAAGAGTGGCAGAAGATCAACAACATTGTGCGGCAAGATAAGAATGGAATCAGCGTCACCCGCGACACGCGTTCGCAAATGCCGGCAGAGCTGGAAGAACTGTTGAAGAAAGAGTAACCACGAAAAGACACAAAAAAGGACAGTGAGGATCTGACGGTTATTATGTTTTTTTTGCGCGTCTTTTAGCGTCTTTCGTGGTGAATCTCATGCTTAAATCGGATTCGGATCGGATCTAAAAATCATGGCTGAAGAAGCAATACTTCGCATCTATCGCGGCGACAACGAAAAAGGCGAGATGGTGGACTACAAAGTCCCGCTCGCGCCTGGCATGGTCGTGCTCGACGCCGTCCACGCCGTGCAAGCGATGCACGCGCCCGACCTCGCCGTGCGCTGGAACTGCAAAGCGGGCAAGTGCGGCTCATGCAGCGGCGAAGTAAACGGCAAGCCACGCTTGATGTGCATGGACCGCATGGACAAATATCCGCCGGGCGAGCCGATTGTCGTGCGGCCAATCAAAACCTTCCCGGTGATGAAGGACCTGGCGACGGACGTGTCGTGGAACTACACAGTCAACAAGAAAATTCCGCCGTTTAAGATGAAGAAGACGGATGGCGATCCGCGATTCTCGCAGGAAGAAGCGGATCGCGTTCAGGAGTTCCGCAAGTGCATCGAATGCTTCTTGTGCCAGGACGTGTGCCATGTGCTGCGCGACCACGAAAAGAAACCCGAGTTCGGCGGCCCGCGGTTCTTCGTGCGCGTGGCCAGCCTCGAAATGCACCCGCTCGATACGGTCGACCGCCTTCCGCTCGTAAAGGACGAACTCGGCCTCGGCTACTGCAACATCACGAAGTGCTGCACCGAGGTTTGCCCCGAGCACATTCGCATCACCGATAACGCGATCATCCCGCTCAAAGAACGCGTAGTCGATCGCTTCTACGACCCGGTGAAGAAGCTGCTGCGGATTATTTTTCCGGCCCAATGAGCTTTACTCGTTCAAGGCTTTTTGCGCGCTATTCGGCATCAGCCGATGGAGGCGGGGAAACGGCGCTTTTAATCGAGTGCCAAAAGTAGATTCCTGCAGCCAGCATGCAGACGAGGCCTGTAATCGAAACGACGATTGAAAATGCCGAAAGAAACTGAGCCCGCGTCGTATTCCTCGCAATCAGGTCCTTTCCCAGCTGCGTGACGATGTTGCCGGTATAGCCGGCGCTGTCAGCGAGATAAATCGCGAACACCGCGGTGCCAACGAAATGCGTTGAGGCCATCAGCCGATCGAACAGCACGGAGTTGTACGGCACGTACGCCATGTAGCCGCCGAGGCCGATGAGCGTCATCCACCAGAAGCCGTCGATTGCGCCGCGGGCATGCAGCAGCGTCGCGATCCCGATCAGCACGAAGCCGGCGGCGATCACGAAAAACACGGCGAGCAGCGCGCGGCGATTGTCTTTCACCATAAACAAGAGCGACATGACGCCAAGCACGCCCAAGGCGACGCCAAGCTCGATGCGCGTCATGATGCCCGTACTTGCGGCGTACGAATACCCGAGTTGATCGAGGATGTCGACCATATAGTTATCGCGGTATTCGCGAAACGTGGTGAGGAGCACGTAGGCGACAATGAGCAGTAACATGCCGGGCAAGTATGTCCGCAGAAACTCGCGGCGGCGTGCCGCGTCCATCGGCTCGCGTTCGGTGCGCTCGGTCCGGTCTTCGAGCGTCGGCTCCGGCATTTGATTTAGCAGCCAGATGGCTAGTAGAAAGGCAGGCGCGAAAAGCAGCCCTGCCGCGGCCGGCATCCAGAATTCGCTGAGCGGCGGAAACGGGTTCGGCATGTGGACGCCGAACAACGGTAATAAATCGCCAGCGAGCATCGCGCGACCGACGTCTTTGAATACACCGCTCGCCACGACGAATGAACAAGCCAGTCCCGATAGCAAGAAATCCGACGTACGCCGGCCTTCCAGGTATTGCACGAATAGTCCCCACACGAGCCCGAGCGGTAGACCGTTAAGGAATATCGCGGCGACCTTCCATTCCGCGGGCACCGCGCCAAACAGCACCAATGCGATTTCAGCCAGGATGACCAGCCCGACGATCGCCGGCATGCGGCGCGACCG
>DATBAY010000631.1:0-3289 GCA_036271295.1 Lacipirellulaceae bacterium
TAATTCACCGAGCGGTCGGGCGCCACATGGCCTAGACTTTTAATTGAGACTTTTCGGTCTGGCAACATCTTCCAGAAATATCCGTACTAAAATGCTACTCGCCGGACCACGTTCGGCACGTTATGTTTTGATTTTCGGAGATCGGTAAAGGTGTTGCCTAGGTGAACTCAAAGCTTCTGCAGCGAATCGTATGACCATTAATGTTCTTGTTGCGGACGACCACGAGTTAGTTCGAATCGGCCTGAGAACCCTTTTCACGGGCACTGAGATCCATATTGTTGCCGAGGCATCCGACGGTAATAGCGCTTTTGCGCTTGCCAAGAAGCACCGGCCGCAGGTGGCACTCCTCGACGTGCGAATGCCAGAAGCTGATGGGCTTCGTTGCCTTGTCAGGATCAAATTGGACCTGCCCGAAACGATCGTCTTAATGCTTAGTGGATTTGATAATCCGACCTATATTGCACGCGCGGTTGGCTTGGGGGCGGCTGGGTACCTAAGTAAAAGTGCCCACCCGAGCCAAATCATTGATGCGATTCGCGCCGCAGTCGGAGGCGATACGATCTGGTCGCAAGAACAATTGCGACGTGTTTCGGGCGCATTGGCGGCTCCGCACTTGGAAAAGGAAGGCGAAGTCCCGCTCACACCGCGGGAGAGCGAGGTTCTGAAACAGGTGGCGCTGGGACTGACGAATAAGGAAATCGCGAAAATGCTGCATATCAGTTACGAAACCGTGAAGGAGCACGTGGGACACATCCTTCAGAAGCTCGGTGTCGGCGATCGTACGCAGGCCGCAGTCTGGGCCGTGCGTAGAAACTTAGTTTAGCCCCGCGTGCCTGAACCACTTGAGCCTATCTCTACCTGCCTTGATCGCGCCAGCTCAGCGGAAGGCCGCGTCGGTGGACCGAGACAGCTGAGTCATGTCGACCCGGTTCCAAACTAGGTTTAGTGTTCCAGCATCGCTCGGATGAGAACCACCAAGCCGTCGATCTCGCATGTGATGCATTCAGCCTGACCGCGAATTCCATCCAGATCTTCGCTGTTCAATTGAAGATCATCGAGTCGATTTAGGATGGACCCTAATTTCATTCGTGCGAGACGCAGCTGTTCCATTATGCTTTCAAGCGTGGCCTCTTCCTTCTCCATGCAAGCAATGGCTCCGATATAATCGTTTGTGGTCATAATGTCTTGGGCGTCCATGGTTTTAGCGCCTCGAATACGGTACGAAAATCGCTGAAAAGCCACCGGAAGAATAACTGTACGTAGGCGATTTTGCAGACATACTGATACATTAGGGATAACGAGGTTCGAAACCGGCAGCGGAACTGCCGCGGAATGTCCCCTATATACCTACCCGTAATTTGCTGGCGCGGGCCGCCAGACAAAGTGCGGAAACTCTGGACCGACGAATAACGATCCACGATCACCCGGTGACGAATGGCGTAATCCGATGGATGATTCGGTAACGGAATGGATCGGGCGGCTGAAATCTGGGGACGAAGAAGCTATTGAAAAGCTGTGGCACCGCTATTCGGTTAAGCTGGCTGAGCTTGCGCGAACGAACCTGAATGGGCTCCCAAAAAGCGTCAGCGATGAGGAGGACATTGCCCAAAGCGTATTCCACAGCATTTGCCGCGGAGCGGCTGCCGGCCGATTCGTAGACCTCAGTTCGCGCGCTGAATTGTGGTGGCTTTTGCTGGCGATTACGCGTCAGAAAACAGTCAATCGTTTACGCCACGACACGGCTCAAAAACGTGGTAACGGCCGCGTCGAAACCGAATCCGCTTTAAAAGACCGCCTGCAGGGTAGCAAGCCGTTCAACCTGGACAACCTCATCAACTCAGATCCAAGTCCGGATTTTTTGTTGATGTTGGAGGAGGAGTATCAGGCATTATTGGGAAGCCTCCGCGATGACAAACTGCGACTGATCGCAATCTTGCGCGTGGAGGGCTATACTGTGGCCGAGATCGCCGAGCGACTCGAGATTTCGACCCGAGCCGTCGAGCGGAAGTTGCATGGAATCCGCATTCGCTGGGCCCATAAACTGCCAACCAGGGATGATTGCGATGATTCGCGAGGCGACGATGCTTGAAGGCTTCGATTCATCGGAGGATCGAATCGATGAATTGTGCGACGCCTATGAAGTCGCTTGGCGCGATGGGCGTCGCCCGCAAATCTCAGATTTCGTAGCGCTCGGCCAGGAAGATTTGCGGCACAAGTTGTTCTATGAGCTGTTGCTCGTCGAGCTAGAGTATCGCCGTAAAGCAGGTGAGCAACCTACTCGCGACGAATACCTCAAAAACTACCCTGATTTTTCGAGGGAAACAGAAGCCGTGGCGTTCAGCTATGGTGACTCTGCGTTTGTGACCCCCCCTGCTCTTCACGAACCGACGGGAATGGGCGAGGGCCACGAAAAAGGCCAACAAATCAACCATTACCAACTCGTCGACAAAATTGGCGCGGGCGCGATGGGCGATGTCTGGAAAGCGTGGGACACTCGCTTGAAGCGGCCGGTTGCAATCAAGTTGCCGCGTTCACAATCGTTGTCAGAAGCCGAATTACGACGGTTCCTGCGCGAAGGGCAAGCGGTTGGGCAACTGAAACATCCGCAGCTGGCGGCTGTTCACGACATTGGGCGTTGGGGCAACTCGGCCTACATCGTCGTCGACTTTGTGGAAGGTGACACCTTACGAAAGCGACTGGACCTGGGGAAATTAAGTCATCGCGAAATTGTTGAAACCTGCGCGGATATTGCCGAGGCATTGCACCATGCTCACGAGCGTGGCGTAGTCCACCGGGATCTTAAACCGGCAAATATTATCGTGGACAAACATGGCCGCTCGCATGTGATCGATTTCGGGTTGGCCAAGTGGGCGACCGACGACCGCGATCTAACGCTTCACGGCGAGCTTCTGGGGACGCCAGCGTACATGTCTCCTGAGCAAGCCCGGGGTGAGGGCGCTAACGCCGGGCCGGCGACCGATGTCTATTCACTCGGCGTTATTCTGTACGAGATGCTAACGGGAGAATGCCCGTTTAAGGGTGGTTGCGGATCGGTCCTTCACCAAATCGCAAACGCGATGCCCTTATCGCCTCGTCAAAAGATCGACAACGTGCCCCGCGATTTGGAAACGATTTGCCTGAAAGCCCTGGAAAACGATCCGCTTCGCCGTTTCAAGACGATCCAAGAAATGGCCGTGGATCTGCGACGCTTCGAGCGGGGGGAGCCGATTATTAGTCGCCCGCCGGGTTTGGCGGAAAAGGCCTGGCGTTGGGCACAGCGACATACAAC
>DATBAY010000632.1:0-11407 GCA_036271295.1 Lacipirellulaceae bacterium
CGGTTGGAACGCAAGCCCGAGCTGATTTTGCACGAGGCCGTTCGCCGCATGTTGCCGAAGAACAAGCTCGCGTTCAAGATGATCACGAAGCTCAAGATTTACAAAGGCGCCGAGCACCCGCATCAGGCCCAACAGCCGGCACCGATGGAACTGGCCGCGAAGTAACTAGTAGGTCAGGCTTTAGCCTGACACGCACGACGTCAGGCTAAAGCCTGACCTACAAAGATAACAATTTAACCAACCGTCAGGCCCAGCCTGACCCACCACCATGCCCACCGCAGAAAAAGTTGTCGATGCTCTCGGAACCGGTCGCCGCAAGACCTCGGTCGCCCGCGTGCGAATTCGCGCCGGCAACGGCAAGCTCACCATCAATGACCGGGAGCTGGATGATTTCTTCAAGGTTCAGCAGGACCGCAAAGCAGTCATCTCGCCGTTGGAACACGCCGGCGTGTTGAGCAACGTGGATGTTAGGATCCTCGTCCATGGCGGCGGCAGCACCGGCCAGGCCGGCGCTTGCATGCAGGGCATCGCCCGTGCCTTGATGAAGTACGATAGCGACCTCTCGGAAAAGCTCCGCGAGAAGAGCTTCCTCACCCGAGACGCCCGTATGAAGGAACGCAAGAAGCCAGGTCTCCGCGGTGCTCGTCGCGGTACGCAGTTCTCGAAGCGTTAACACTGCCTCATCGGCCTGCTATATTACTTGCACACCAGCCCCCGGCTCTGCCGGGGGTTTTTTGTGCGCGGGTGCAAGGATCGGAGTGGCACCGCATTTCGCGACACGACGTCGTAAGAACCCCCGGCGGAGCCGGGGGCTGTCGGCTGCTGCGTGACGCGCGGTTTGAGACGTGGTGGCACAGCCGCGGGGCGCATGGTTTAATAGCCGCACGCTAACATCCTAACTTCCGCAGTCCGCCCGCTATGGAAAACCTCGAAGCCAAACTGTTCGTATTCCTCCTCTCCACATTTTTGGGGCTAGAGATCATTCGCCGCGTGTCGCCGCTATTGCACACGCCGCTGATGTCGCTCACCAACGCGATCTCCGCGATTTCGGTCGTCGCGGCGATTCAGGTGATGGCGGAAGGGGCCGACGCCAAAAATTCCGGCTTTATCACGGTCCTGTGCGTGCTCGGCGTGATCGCGGCCACGACGAATATCATCGGCGGCTTTTGGATCACCGACCGCATGCTGAAAATGTTCCGCCGGGAGACGCCAAAATCGTGAATAGTCTCCTGATGCACGTCAGCCTGCTGGCCGCCACGCCCGCGACCGAAGCGGACTTTGCCAACTCGTGGCTCGGCACGTTTTCGTACCTTGTTGCGGCCGCGCTCTTCATCCTGTCGCTCAAATGGCTCAGCCACCCGCGCACCGCGCGCCGCGGCGTGCGTGCGGGCGAAATCGGCATGGCCGTCGCCGTCATCGGCACGCTGCTGATCTACCGCGCCGTATCATACAAGTGGATTGCGGTCGGCATGGTCCTCGGCTCATTGGTCGGTGCTCCGATGGCCATTTGGATGCCGATGACCGCCGTGCCGCAGCGGACTGCTCTCTCCCACGCGTTCGGCGCATTGGCGGCCGCGCTCGTCGGCACGGCCCACTATTATTGGCTCTACGGCGTATGGCAGGACGGCACGGCGCCGCCCGATCACTTCACGGCCGCAATCCTGGCGTTGGAAGTACTGCTCGGTACGCTTACGTTCACCGGCAGCCTCGTCGCGTTCGGCAAACTGCAAGATCTGATTCCGAGCTCGATCAAAGGCCTGCCAAATCAAAACGCAATCAACTTTTCGATTTTAGGCGCAGCGATTCTCGTTGCCATTTGGCTTGCCGTCAGCCCGCTCACGCACGTCCTCTTTCCGATCTTGATCTTGCTTGGCCTCGCATTTGGCCTGTGCCTCGTAATTCCCATCGGCGGCGCCGATATGCCAACCGTCATCTCGCTGCTCAATTCCTACGCCGGCCTCTCGGCCAGCTTGATGGGCTTCGTCCTCAACAACTACCTGCTGATCGTCGCCGGTGCGCTCGATGGCTCCTCGGGCCTCATCTTGTCGATCATCATGTGCAAAGCGATGAACCGCTCGTTCACCAACGTGCTGTTCGGCCGAATGGACGCGAGCAAAGTCGCAGCGGCGGACGATGTATACGGCGGCAAAGTTAAATCGGCCACGGCCGAGGACGTGGCCATGCTGTTAGACGGCGTCCGCCGCGTGGTTGTCGTGCCGGGTTACGGCATGGCCGTGTCGCAGGCGCAACACGCAGTGCGCGAACTTTTCCACATGCTCGAAGAGCGTGGCACGGAAGTGGAGTTCGCCATTCACCCCGTCGCCGGCCGCATGCCGGGCCACATGAACGTGCTGCTGGCCGAAGCCGACATTCCTTACGATAAGCTGAAAGAGATGGACGAAATCAATCCCAGCTTCGCCCAAACGGATGTTGTGATCGTCATCGGCGCGAACGACGTCGTGAACCCGCTCGCCAACACGGATCCCAAGAGCCCGATCGCCGGCATGCCAATTCTCAACGTCGGCGACGCCCGCACGGTGGTCGTCGTGAAACGCAGTCTCAGCCCGGGGTTCGCTGGCATCCCAAACCCCCTCTTCGCCGCAGACAACACGCTGATGCTCTTTGACGACGGCAAGAAAGCGGTGGTCGATATCGTCGCGGCGATGAAAGCAGCGGCCTAACAAGCGACGCATTCTCAACAAATGGGTGCATGGGGCAACGCCCCAGACTTACTCGCTGGGGCGTTGCCCCATGCACCCGCCCAGCAAGTTCGCCTACAAATCGCCCGAAAAACTTCTCCACCGTGGCAAACTCTCGCTCGCCGCGGCCTTTTCTTACGGGGAAGCTGTTGAAAAAGCCCCTCGCCCGCTCTACAATCGGTCGATAGAAGTTATTGAGAATCGTTCTCAAATCTACGCATCGCGTTGAGAGCCGTTCAATGCCCGATTTAATGCCTCTCGCCGTTCTTCGCCGCGGCCAAATTGCCGAAGTTGGTCAATTGGTCGGCGCCCCCGAGCAAATTCGCCGGCTCGAAGAACTCGGACTGCGCACCGGTGCCCGCCTCGAGATGATTCGCAGCGGCGCCCCGTGCATTATCCGCGTCGAAGGCAGCAAACTCTGCGTTCGTGAGGACGCCAATTCGCGCGTGCTGGTGCGCACAAGGATGCCCGCATGACACGCGTGGCGGCCGAGCTTGAAATCGGCCAGGCCGGGCGAGTCGCACGCGTCGTCGGAGTCGACGAGATCGGCCGCCGAATTTTGGAAATGGGCGTCACCCCCGGCGCCGAAATCCGCCGCATCGGAACCGCGCCGCTGGGCGACCCGCTGGAATTCGAAATCCGCGGCTATCGCTTGAGCTTGCGAAAACACGAAGCGCAACAGATTGAGATTGAACCGACTCGGTCGTAGATGACAAATTATTTTTTAACCACAGAGGACACAGAGAGCACGGAGAAGGAACATTCAGACAGAATTTACAGGATCGACGGGTATAAGAAGTCAATCTGAAACACCATCCGGTTGATCCTGTTTATCCCGTCTAAAACAAATTTCCCCCCTCAGTGCTCTCAGTGTCCTCTGTGATGAATCCTTCCCGTGAATACCGCCCCGCCTAAAACGATACGAGTTGCTCTCGTCGGCAATCCCAACACGGGGAAGTCGACGTTGTTCACTGCGCTCGCGGGCGTGCGGCAACGCGTGGGGAACTATCCTGGCGTCACCGTCGAGAAGAAGACGGGCGCCATGCGCCACGGTGATCAGCACTTCGAGCTGGTCGACTTGCCGGGCACTTACAGCCTCGCGCCGCGATCGCCAGATGAAATGGTAACCGTCGACGTGCTGCTCGGCCGGCAACATCACGACGAACCGCCGGATGTCATCCTCTCGATCGTCGATGCGAGCAACCTCGAGCGCAATCTGTATTTAGTTAGCCAAGTCCTCTCGCTGGGCTTGCCGACGGTCGTCGCGCTCAACATGGTCGATATCGCGAAGGATCGACAGATCGAGATCGATGTCGACGCGCTATCTCAGCGGCTGGGCGTACCGGTCGTCGAGGTGCAGGCCAATCGGCGTGTCGGAATTGAAAGTTTGCAAACCGCGCTCGCCAAGGCGGCTGCCACCGCACCGGCCGATCGAGAGAATCCCTTCCCCGCGGCATTTCAGCAACATACGGAGGAACTTTCCGCTTGGCTTGGCGAGAACTCGCCGCGGCCGCTGCCTAAGTTTCTTGTGGAACGCTTGTTGCTCGATAGCGACGGCTATCTAGAACGCGAGCTCTTGAACGGCGCGGCGGCCTTGGGATCGCAAAAGCTGAAGGCTGCACGCGAATCGCTCGCGGCGGCTGGCCTGCCGGTGCCGGCCGTAGAGGCGATGGCCCGCTATGACTGGGTCGCTCGTGTAGTGAGCGATATAACGCATCGGCCTCAAGGTCATCAACGCACGACCAGCGACCGCATCGATGCGGTTCTCACGCACAAAGTGTGGGGCACGTTCATTTTCATCGCCACGATGGCGGTGCTGTTTTCATCGATCTTTATTGTCGCCGCGCCGATCATGGACGCCATCAAAAACGTGGTCGATGCGTTTGGCGGTTACGTTGAGAGCGCGATGCTCGAGGGCCCGCTGCGTTCGCTCATCGTCGACGGTGTGATCGGCGGCTTAGGGGCAGTTGTCATTTTTCTGCCGCAGATTCTCATCCTGTTTTTCTTCATCGCGCTGCTCGAGGACTGCGGCTACATGGCCCGAGCCGCGTTCTTGATGGATCGGCTGATGGCCGGCGTTGGGCTGAGCGGCAAATCCTTCATCCCGCTTTTATCTTCATTCGCGTGCGCCGTGCCGGGCATCATGGCGACACGCGTGATCGAAAACCGCCGCGATCGATTGGCTACGATCCTCATCGCGCCACTGATGAGCTGTTCCGCGCGCTTGCCGGTGTACGTGATTTTGATCGGTGCATTTGTGCCTGCACAGTATTACCTCGGCGGTCTGCTGGGTCTGCAAGGACTCGTCCTGCTAGCGATGTACAGCGTCGGCGCGATCGTCGCGATCGGCGTGGCGTGGGTCCTTAAGAAGTCGCTCCTCCGCGGCGAAACGCCGCCGTTTGTCATGGAGTTGCCGAGTTACAAAATCCCATCGTTCCGCACCGTGTTTCACCGCATGTGGGAACGCGGTTGGGCGTTTGTGGCGCGCGCTGGCACCGTGATTTTTGCCGTGACGATTGTGGTCTGGGCGCTGGCGTACTATCCGCGAGCCAACGAACAAGTCGCGGCGGACGTCGCCGCCCAGCGAGCCGCCGTTAAAAACGACGCCGCCGCGCTCGCTGACTTTGACAAACCGGAAAACCTCGACGACCTCGAAGCCAGCCTGCATCAGCGGTACAGCTTTTTGGGTCGTGCCGGCCAGTTCGTTGAGCCAGCGGTTCGGCCACTCGGTTGGGATTGGCGGATCGGCTGTGCGGCCATCGCATCTTTCCCAGCCCGCGAAGTGGTGATGGGTGTCTTGGGCGTGATCTATCAGCTCGGCCCGAAGGTCGATGTGGACAACCAAGAAGATCAAAACCGCCTCGCCTCGCAGCTAAAAGCCGCCAAGTGGGACGACACGGGCAAGCCGGTCTATAATTTACCAGTCGCGCTGTCGATCATGGTGTTCTTCGCGCTGTGCGCCCAGTGCGCCGCGACGCTCGCCGTGATCCGCCGCGAAACCAACAGCTGGCGTTGGCCGATATTCACGTTCGCGTACATGACGATTTTGGCGTACATCGGCGCACTGCTGACGTACCAGATTGGAATTCGAATCATTAGCTGACGACCGGACGATGCAAGATACCATAGCCATCCTGATCGCAATCGCCGCCGGCGCATTTTTGGCTCGCCGCGGATGGCTCCACTTCACGCGTCGCAAGGCTGGCGCCTGCGGGGCGTGCTCGAATTGCCCGTCGAATTCCGCCGCGACACCAGCGAATCTCGTAAGCATCTCGCCCATCGTGTCTCACGCAAAGGCGCAACGACGCGAAGAAGAAGTATCAGAAGTTGTCCGCAGATGACGCAGATGTCCGCAGATAAATTCAATTCATTTATTCATCTGCGTTAATCTGCGGCATCTGCGGACAAAAATCTTTTTCCGTCCTTCGCGCCTTTGCGCCTTTGCGTGAGAATTGAGCGCATGGCCACCGCGACGAAGCGCTCTCGTAAACCACAGCAATTAACCACCCACTTTTCGTCGGCACAAAATCAATCACTGCGGCGACGACTTCTCGCCTGGTACGCCAAAAAC
Organism: Lacipirellulaceae bacterium; assembly: GCA_036271295.1. Taxonomy (GTDB): domain Bacteria; phylum Planctomycetota; class Planctomycetia; order Pirellulales; family Lacipirellulaceae; genus JABDGM01. The sequence continues at coordinate 6,271 of DATBAY010000632.1, forward strand.
GCCCGCGATCTCCCGTGGCGTAAATCGCAAGATCCCTACCGCGTGTGGATCAGCGAGATCATGCTGCAGCAGACGCAGGTCGCCACAGTCCGCGACTATTTCACGCGATTCGTTGCAGCTTACCCCGATGTGCAACAACTCGCCGCCGCCGACGAAATCGATGTCCTGCGTTTGTGGGAAGGTTTGGGCTACTATCGCCGCGCCCGCCAACTCCATGCGGCCGCCAAAAAAGTCGTTGCCGAACATGCGGGCGACTTTCCGCGCGAACTAGCTGCGTTACAGTCGCTCCCCGGCGTCGGCCGTTACACCGCCGGCGCCATCGCCTCGATCGCTTTCGACCAACGTGCGCCGATTCTAGAAGCCAACACCGTCCGCCTCTTCAGCCGCCTCATCGCTTTCCATGGCAAGGCCGCTTCAGCGGCCGGGCAACGCACGCTGTGGCAATTCGCCGAAGAAATCCTCCCGCAAAAAGACGTCGCTTGCTTCAACCAGGCGCTCATGGAACTCGGCGCACTCGTTTGCACGCCAATCGAACCAAAGTGCCGCGTATGCCCGCTCGCCCGCGTGTGTGCCGCGAACGCCGCCGGTTTGCAACGCGAGATACCGCTGGCCAAACCGCGGCAAACAATTACCGAACTCCGTGAGGCAGCTGTCATCGTTCGTAAAAATGGTAGTGTTCTCTTGCGGCGCTGTGGCGAAAAAGAGCGGTGGGCCGGCCTGTGGGATTTCCCACGCTTCGAACTCGAAGCCAGCGGCCCGCTCTTCGCAAAGGGGGAAATCGCCAAAAAAGTCGCCGATCAAACCGGCATCGCCTGCGAGCCGGGCGCACTCTTGAAAACGCTGCGGCACGGTGTGACGCGATTCCGTATCACGCTCGATTGCTACGACGCCGCTTATGTTGAAGGCCGCGTTCACTCCAAATCTTCGGCCGACGTTCGCTGGCTAAAACGATCATCGCTGCATGAGTTGCCGCTCAGCACAACCGGCCGCAAAATCGCCGATCTCATTCGCGATTGACTCGCATGTGTATTTGTGTACACTAACGGCTATGCCTGGCTCGATCAAAGGCCGCGGCGCGGCAATTCAACCGGCGAATCCCTATCTCGCGGTGCAGGTCGAACAAGATCTAGAGCACGTCGAGTGGGATGAAGAATATCTGGCCGCACTCGACCGGCCGCAGACGCAGTATCTTGCCGATGAATCGCAATCGATTGTCGCCGAGAACGATAGCCCCGATATCGGCTTTCGTTATAGCGTAAATCCGTATCGCGGCTGTTCGCACGGCTGCAGCTACTGCTACGCTCGACCAGGGCATGAGTACCTTGGCATGAGCGCCGGGCTCGATTTCGAAACCAAAGTGCTCGTGAAGCACCGCGCGCCCGAATTGCTGCGCGAATTCTTAGCGAAGCCGAGCTGGCAGCCGGAAACGATCGCCTTCTCCGGCGTCACGGATTGTTACCAACCAGCCGAGCGCGAGTTTCGCATCACGCGCGGCTGCGTCGCCGTCGCAGCAGAGTGCAATCAGCCGATCGGCATTGTGACGAAAAACGCGCTCGTGTGTCGCGACATCGATTTGTTACAGAAGCTGGCGGCTCACCGTGCGGTGCGGGTGTCCATTTCAATCACCACGCTCGACGCCAAGCTCGCTCGCACGATGGAGCCCCGCACCAGTTCCCCCGAAGCACGTCTGCGGGCGATACGCGAGCTTTCCGCCGCCGGCATTTCAACGAACGTCATGACGTCGCCTATCATTCCCGGCCTCAACGACAGTGAGATTCCCGCAATTTTGACTGCAGCGCGCGAAGCTGGCGCCGACCATGCGAGCTACGTGATGCTCCGCCTGCCGGCGACCGTCCTGCCCGTGTTTGTCGATTGGCTCGAGCGGTGCTATCCGAATAAAACGGAACGCGTGAAGTCGCTCATTCGCTCGGTGCGCGATGGCAAATTAAATAATTCCGAGTTCGGTCGCCGCCAGGTCGGCACGGGGAACATGGCCGAGCTCATCGCCAACACGTTTGAACTGTGGGCGAAAAAGCTCGGCTTCGGCGAGTACCGTTGGCCGCTAAGTGCCGATGACTTCAGCCCGCCATCGCCAACTAGCGGGCAGTTGCGACTTTTCTAGCCGCCGTTCAAGCTTTTAGCGAATCGCTCGTCGCAGCGCGGGGTTCATTGACGCAAGCCGCCGCAGATGCGACATTTCCTCGGCGGGTAATCTCGTCCCCTGCTCTTTTCTCGCATCTAGGAACACATCATGCGCTGGAAGGCTCTCATTGCCTCGCTCATCATTGCCGTCCCCGCCCTCGCCCACGAAGGCGACCACGATGACTACGCCGACCGCAGCAAAGCGACCATCACGACCAAGGGCGACAAGCGAATCATCGACGCCAACGGCTTGCCCGACCACAAGCCTGGGCAATTTCCGAACCGCGGCAATCCAAATTCAATCAGCGAGCAGCACTACCACTTCGAAATGCCGCTGAAACCCACCGCGCTCGATGAACCGATGCCGCTGCGGCGATATTTGTTCGGCGTCGCGCTCAACGGCGTTGTGTTCGATCCCGGCACTGCCGAAGTGTGGAAACCCGGCGATAAGATCGTCAGCCACCCGAGTCGCGAAACGCGCATGGGGCCTGGAACGGATCGTGATCGTATTTGGAATTACGACGGAATGGGTCGGATGAATTTAGGCATCGACGAGAATCATGCTCACGTCCAACCGACGGGCGCGTACCACTACCACGGCTTGCCCACCGGTCTCATCGAACGGCTGAAAAAAGAAGGTGGCAAAGACAAGATGATCCTCATCGCCTACGCCGCCGACGGCTACCCGATGTACGCCGAGTACGGCCACACGAAAGCCGACGACGCTACGTCGCCGCTCAAAAAACTTGCGTCGAGCTATCGTCTGAAAAAAGGCAAACGCCCAACCGGCGACGACGGCCCCAGCGGCACGTACGACGGCACCTTCGTGCAGGACTACGAATTCATCGAAGGCAGCGGCGACCTCGACCGCGCGAACGGCCGCACCGGCGTGACGCCGGAATACCCAGATGGCACCTACTACTACGTCGCTACCGCGACCTTCCCGTTCGTGCCGCGTTACTTTCACGGCCAGCCTGATCCATCGTTCGAAAAGCAAATGGGGCCGCCGCCGGGTGGTCCGGATGGCCCGCCGCCGCGCCGCGGCACCCGACGTGGACCACCGCCGCGACCCGGAGACGGCCGACCGTCACCGCCAAGCGAGTGAGAATCGACGCCTCCCGCGGGTCAATTGGGCCGAACCTCGCCGGTTGCTTCCGGGTCCCTCGACAGATATTATCGAGGTTTCCCAAAAATCGCCCGGATAAGGGTTTAGGGCAGCTTTTGTCGCTCGATCGCGGCATTCGCCGGTCCCCAAATCCCGTCCCCTGACCCCTCCCAAATGCGTCACGTCCTCTCTGCTACCGTTCAAAACGTTCCCGGCGTGCTCGCCCATGTGGCCGGCATGTTCGCCTCGCGCGGCTACAACATCGATAGTCTCGCCGTCGGCGAAACCGAAGATCCACGACTCTCGCGGATGACATTCGTCGTCGTCGGCGACGACAGCGTCCTCGAGCAAGTTCGCAAGCAGCTCGAAAAGATCGTGACGGTCGTACGTGTCGACGATGTGAGCGGCCACGATCACGTCGAACGTGACTTGATGCTGATCAAGGTGAGCATTAAGGCCGGGCAACGCGCCGAAATCCGCGAGCTCACCGACATTTTCCGAGGACGTATCGTCGACGTGGCCCCCAACGAAGTCACCGTTGAGATCGCCGGCCAGGAAAAAAAGATCGAAGCTTTCATCGATCTCATGCGACCGTTTGGTATCGTCGAACTCGTTCGCTCCGGACGCATCGCAATCGTTCGCAGCATCGACCGCAGCAACAATGCGCAAAGCGGCATGAAGAAATACGCCGATTCGTAACAAAATATTAAACCGCCAAGAACGCCAAGTCGCGAACGAGGGATTGCAATAGGTGACGACACGTAAGCGAGAGTTAGCTCTCCAAGTACTTCACCTCTTGCCTACCTTGGCGTTCTCTGCGTCTTGGCGGTTGAAAAACTGGAGCATCAATGGCAGCCACGATTTATTACGACAAAGACGCCGACCTCAACGCTCTCAAAGGCAAGACCGTCGCCATTATCGGCTACGGCTCACAAGGCCATGCCCAAGCTCAGAACCTGCGTGACAGCGGCGTCAACGTCATCATCGGCCAGCGCCCCGGCGGTAAAAACTACGATCTCGCCATCAGCCACGGCTTCAAACCCGTCAGTGCCGCCGACGCCACCAAACAGGCCGAAGTGATCAACATCCTCGTCCCCGATGAACTACAAGGCGACTTATTCAAGAGCGAGATCGAACCGAATTTGAAGCCGGGCGCAATTCTCATGTGCTCGCACGGCTTCAATATTCACTTCGGCTTCATCAAGCCGCCGAAAGGCCACGACGCACTACTCGTCGCCCCCAAAGGCCCCGGCCATCTGGTTCGCAGCGAATTCGTCGCCGGCGGCGGCGTCCCCTGCCTTATTGCCACCAGCGAAGGCGCGAGCGACGAAACCTTCAGAATTGGCATGGCCTACGCCAAGGCGATCGGCGGCACCCGCGGCGGTGTCATTCAAACTTCGATCAAAGAAGAAACCGAAACCGACCTCTTCGGCGAACAAGCCGTCCTCTGCGGCGGTGCGGCGGCGCTCGTGAAAGCGGGTTTCGAAACGCTTGTCGAAGCCGGCTATCAACCCGAGATGGCCTACTTCGAGTGCATGCACGAGCTCAAGCTCATCGTCGACCTCTTCTACCAGGGCGGCCTCAACTACATGCGCTATAGTGTCAGCAACACCGCCGAATACGGCGACTATACTCGCGGCCCACGCATCGTCACCGCCGAGACGAAGAAGGAAATGAAAAAGATCCTGACGGAGATTCAGGAAGGCAAGTTCGCCAAGGAGTGGATCGACGAAGCCAAGAGCGGCGGCAAAAACTTCAAGGCGATGAAAGAGAAGGACAAGAACCACCCGGTCGAAGTCGTCGGCAAGAAGCTTCGCAAGCTGATGAGCTGGATTAATTCAAAAGAGGTGGATTAGCCGGCACCGCGTACTCTGTACTTAGTACCCAGTA
>DATBAY010000633.1:0-11246 GCA_036271295.1 Lacipirellulaceae bacterium
GACAACTTTACCAAGCGCGGGAGCTGCGGCTTCGGAACTCGCCGGACGAGATAAGCCCGCAAGAAGGCAAACACTGCCGGCGACGAAGAATTTAGCTAGAAGAGATTTCGTATCGACCCAACTACAAATAGCGATCATCGAGACCCCCGTCGAACGCATTGAATTCGTGGAGTAAGAGCAGGGGGCCCGCTCAACGACGCAGGCGTCCATCTACAACCGCAAAATTGCGCACCATTGTGGGACAGCCCTTTACCCCACCACTCTACGCGAAAAATATTATACTATTCGGGGGATATTTTCGCTCCGGTTAGTTTGTTTGCCCAAGAACGCTTGCGGAAGCTACTGATGGATTTGGATTTGTATGAGCAGCAGTTTCGAGTGGAAAAGGCCCATTGGTGGTTCCGGGCCAAGCGGCATATTCTGTGGACGCTAGTCGATCGCTATTCGCCGGCGCGCTCGGAGGGCAAATTGCGCGTCTGTGAGCTGGGCTGCGGGACGGGCGCGAACTTGGACGCTGTGAAAGACCGCTACGAGGTGGTCGGTGTTGATAGTTCGCCCCAGGCTTTGGAATATGCACGGAGTCGCCTTGGCGCCCGTGTCTTTCAAGGCGAACTACCGGCAGATATCGATCTGCCTAAAGAGAGCTTTGAAGTGGTCGTCGTTTCGGATGTTCTGGAACACATTGAAGACGACCGCGGTTCGCTCGCTACCGCGATGCGGCTTCTAAAGCCGGGCGGGATCGTCGTTGCGACGGTTCCGGCAAATCCTTGGCTGTATTGTGAATATGACGTGCGGCTGCATCACGTGCGCCGATACAGCAAGCCGCAGTTTCGGACGCTCATGAATAGCGGGGGCGGCGAGATTAAACTTCTCAGTTACTTCAATACGTTGCTGTTCGCGCCGGCGGTGGCAGTGCGATTATTGGGAAAGCTAATGCCAAAGCGCGACCCAATGGCCGTACTTGAATTGCCCACAGCAATGGTGAATGAGATTCTCGCCTCGACGATGAAGTCGGAAGCGATGGCGCTGGGTCGCGTGCCGTTGCCGTTTGGCCTGTCGCTGGCGGCGGTGGTGAAGAAGTCAGCGGTCTAACAGGGTGCGGGGTGCAAAAGCGTCACGGAAGGGCACTGCTGGACAAGCCCGCCACGGCGGATTCCGAGCAACCAACAGCGGCACATGGCGGCGGGCAGAGATGTGTCAGCCATGAAAAGCTGACTTACGCGGTGAGGTTCACTGCGCTGCCGGGTGGAATGCTTTTAAGCGCGGCGGCGGGATTCACTTGGCCGTTTTTTGCGGTTGTCACGGCAGCCGTGAGATCGGCTTTGAATTGGGTCAGATCGACGCCGTGGGCTTTGAGCAATGCGGCGAAGGATTGAGCGGAAGTCGTCGCGGCGGTGGTGCCGGTCGTTGTTTCGGTGGTCGAATTGGTGGCAGTTGAGCCGGTGCTCGTGCCGTCGCCAGACAACAGCTTGGTGATCGTGTCTTGAATCACCTGGTTCGGGTCGGACGACGAGTCGGACGAGTTAAGCGCAGTAGTGACCGCGTCTAGCAAATCCGAAATGCCGTCGCTATCGTTTTTTTTCCCGCCTCCGCCACCACCGCCGTGATGATGCTTGTGCTTGCCAGTGGCGGAAAGGAGCTGTTGGGTCGGGTCGGTCGGGGTCGTGGCTGTGGCGGATGCGACCGCAGCAGCCGCAGTGCTGGAGGTGCTGGTACTGCTCTGTTGGCCAGTCGTCGATTGTTGCAAGAACTGGAACGGATTTTGGCCGACCGTCGAGGCGCCGATTGTGTTCATGGTTCGAATTCGCCGAGTCGAGTCCAAGCGTAGTGCTTGGAGAGTGGGATTCAGTTTCTCCAGCCATTACTCTTATCGACTTGCGAAGCCCGCCGTGATGAACGCCCCCCGCGTTTGGGTTAAAGTTCTCCGAGAAAACACACGACGTGATGCGACTCTGGGGAATGTCGGAGTTTGGGGTGATCCCCCATATGCCGCTGCTGGCGGCGAATGCAGTCTCTGCTTCGGTCACTGCTTGCGTTCCATCTTCCAACCCGGAAGCGTTTCGGAAATTTGCGGCTCGACGAGTTTGCCATAGAGATCGGGGCGGCGCGCTTTCAAGTAACGGCGGCCGGAGGCGCGTTCATACTTGTCGGGCGTGAGCAGGCCGACGACAACGTCGTCTTCGAGAGCGTGGCTTTCCGTGAGGACTTCGCCAAACGGGTCGAGGATCATTGCGAGGCCGGGTTTTACGGCGTCGTAGTCCCAGCCGATGGGGTTGGTGAAGACGGCGTAGACGCCGTTTTCGTACGCGCGCGCGGGCAACCAGCGCATGAGCCAGCCGCGGCCTTTGGGGCCGAGGAATTCTTGGCGTAGGGGGACCGGGTCGCGGTGGCGATTGTCCCATAGCGCGCGGTCCACCGTGCCGCGGCCGGGCATGATCGAGGGGAGGCAGCAAGTGACGTGCGGCATGAAGATGATTTCTGCGCCGAGCATCGTCGTGACGCGCACATTTTCGGGGAGATTGTTGTCGTAGCAAATGAGGAAGCCGATGCGGCAGCCGAGGAGGTCGATCACCTGATATTTGCCGCCTGGCGAAAGGTGCGGGTTTACGAAGGGGTGGAGCTTGCGGAACTTCGTGATGAAACCATCGGGGCTGACGGTGACGTAGCAGTTGTAAACTTTTTGGTCGGCGTCGCGCTCGAAGAGGCCGGCCATGATTACGGTGCCGAGGTCGCGGGCGATTTCGCAGAGGCGGCGGACGGAAGGGCCGTCGGGGACGGATTCGGCGACGTCGAGGAGCTGGCATCTATCGAGGGGTTGAATCCAGCTGTAGGCGGGAATGCAGGCTTCGTGGAAGCTGACGATTTCCGCGCCTTGGTCGACGGCGAGGCGGGCTAGAGCGGCGATGCGGGCGAGGTTGTAGTCCTTGTCGTTGTCGCGGTTTTCGAATTGGGCGGCAGCGACTCGGATTTCTCGCATGGATCGCAGAGAAACCGGGGGCTAGCGCCCCGCGGCTGATAAAATTGGCCGCGACGCGCTAGGGTGCGGTTTCAAACGGGCTAAGAGCGGTGGTCTAGTTGGCTGATTTTTTCGACGCGGCGTTGGTGGCGGCCACCTTCGAAGGCGGCGTCCATCCAGACTTCGACCAGCCGCTCGGTGCTACGGGAGCTGAGCATATCTCCCGAAAGGCAGAGGACATTGAGGTCGTTGTGGCGGCGGCTGAGCTCGGCGGTCACTTCATCGGCACAGGCGGCAGCGCGAACGCCGGGGAATTTGTTCGCGCAAATCGCCATGCCAATGCCGGTGCCGCAAATAAGTATGCCGCGTTCGGCTTCGCCGCTGCTGACTTTTTTCGCGACGAGAGCGGCGAAATCGGGGTAATCGACACTGGCATCGCTCGACGGGCCTTCGTCCAGAACCTCGTGGCCTTTCGATTTGAGCAGCGAGATCACCCGTTCTTTAAGGTGATAGCCCCGATGATCACTGGCGATGGCGACTTTCATGGCGTGGTCGATTTTATCGAGTTTGCTAGGTTCAGGAAATGAGATCTTGGCGGAGTCGGTCGGCGTGATACTTCACGCCCGTGGCGAGTTGTGCGGCGCAGTGGCGGTAGGCGCCGACCGATTGGCCGATTGGGTCGGCGACGTCATTGCGTTCGGGCATGAGCAATCGAGCTCGGCCGGCGGCCTCCGGCCAACGATCGACGATCGACTGCAAGTGACTTTGGGTCATCGCGATAACCAGATCGCTATGGCGGACGATCTGATCGGTAAGTGGTTGCGCTTCGTGGCGCGAGAGATCGAGTCCTTGCTCGCCCATAACTTGCACGGCTTCGGCGGCGGGCGGACAACCAGGGGCGGCGGCGATACCGGCGGACATGACGACAATGCCATGGTCTTCCAGTTCGTCCATCGAGCAGCCAAAACTCTTGGAAAGGCTCTCGCGCATGAGAATTTCGGCCATTGGACTGCGGCACGTGTTGCCGGTGCAGACGAGCGTCACCATGACGCTGGCGAGGCGGCGAAGAGTGGCTTCGCCGACGACACCTTCGCGGAGGACTTCGAGTGAGTTTTGTTTGACGCGGACGACGGATGAGGGCTGACCGTAGCGGCAGGGACCGTCGTCAAGGATCATCGCGACGTCGCCATTGAGGTATTGGACGACCTCTTGGGCGGTGATGGCATCGGGTTGGCCGCTGCGGTTGGCGCTGGTGAGGACGATCGGGCCGGTGAGCATCCGCAGCACGGCTTGCGACATATCGTTCGCGGGAACGCGGAGGCCTACAGAGCCGTTCGGGACGATGACTTTGCGGACTTCGCGGGGAAGCTGAGCAATGAGTCCGTCGCGGTGCCCGTTGTCGACGACAAGCGTGACGGGGCCCGGCCAGCAACGACGGGCGAGGCGGCGGGCGAGGGGCGACATATCGGGGACGAAATCGGGCGCTTCCTCGGCACTTTTGATGGCGAGGGCCATGGGGTTGTTCGCGGCGCGGCCCTTCACGGCGAGGAGCTTATCAACGGCGTCTGCCCGAACCGCGCTCGCGGCGAGGCCGTAGACGGTTTCGGTGGGGATCGCGATTATGTGCCCTTCGGCGAGCGCTTGGACGGCCCGGTGCACGACATCGCGGGTGTCTTCGGCGTTCCGGACATCGATGACGATCGGGGGCATAGGCACGGCGAGCGGGCGGGAAGCGAACAGGCGCGAAAAGCGTCGCGGCCGGAGGTGACGGCCGCGGTTTAGTCACAGGGCGGATTATCAACTATATCGTTTTCCGCGAGGCGAGGTCAAGGATTCGCGGCGGCTCGCGGTGGACGCAAATCCTTGGCATACTTACGTTTGAGCAGACGAATGCCTACGGCTGGCGTTGCATAATCCGTAGAATCGGCAACATTGAACTTCGCTTGGAAGAGATCCACCAAACGCGTTACGTTTGCGGCAGTTCGTCGAATCGATGAGACCACAGAAACCATTAACGATGGATCGGCGCCGGTTTGGAAAAATCGCGGCGGGTGGTTTGTTGGCGGCGACGATTGGCGGGTGCTCGAGCGCGCCGCCGGGGGATCAGCCGGAAATCGTGTGGGGTTCACTCGGCGCTGGCCAGGGTCAATTCTCGAAGCCGCGGGCGATTGCGATCGACGACAAAGATCAGTTGTATATCGTCGACATGACGGCGCGGATTCAAGTGTTCGATGCCGACGGGAAATATCTGCGGGGGTGGCAAACGCCCGAGCACACGAACGGGCGGCCGACGGGCCTCACTTTTGACACGATTGAGAATCACCTGCTCGTTGCGGATACGCATTACAACAGGATTCTAACTTATACGCCGGATGGGAAATTGATTCCGGAACGGACACTCGGCGGCGTGATGGGGCAAGGGCCGGGGGAATTTGGGTTGGTTTCGGATGTGGTGCGGGATCAGGACCACAACTTTTACGTTTCGGAGTATGGCGAATTCGATCGCATTCAGAAGTTCACACCCGAAGGAAAGTTCATGATGCAGTGGGGCGGGCACGGGACCGACACCGGGCAATTCATGCGGCCCCAGCATTTGGAGTTTGATGCGGGCGGTTTACTGTGGGTCGCGGATGCGTGCAATCATCGGATCCAGGTGTTTGATCAAGCGGGCAAGCTCATCACGATGTGGGGCACGCAAGGAACGGAATTGGGGCAGATTTACTATCCGTATTGCATTGGGCTCGATGGCAAAGGGCACATTTACGTGTGCGAGTTCGGGAATCATCGCGTGCAGAAGTTCACGATGGAAGGGAAGTCGCTCGGGGCGTGGGGCAGCGCGGGGCGCAAGCCGGGGCAGCTCAATACGCCTTGGGCGTTTGTGCTGGATAGCAAATTTCGAATCCATGTGCTGGATTCGATGAATCATCGCGTGCAGCGGTTTGTGCTTTGAATTCAATTCAAAGATGCTAGGCGTGGATGGTAGCCAACGGTTCCACTTCAACGATGTGCATCATTGCGACCATCCAAATCGAATCGCCGCTGGCAACCGCAGCAACTCGGTCGCTCAAAAGAATACTGTCGAGATGAGTAACATCGTGCGTCGCTCCGTTCGAGAAATGTAGACGAAGCGGCGTAAATGGTCGGTTCTTTAACAAAAGTTCGAGATCTTCTTTCTTCATAATCACCCCTCTATATTCTAGGACGCAAAGCGCGCGATATCCATGTTTCTGCACTGCCGGGAAGTGCCCGCTCAATTTCGGTGTGCTACTTCCGTTTTCATGAACTTCAGCGCATCGCGGGCGAGTTGCTCTTCGCTTTGATACATGCGTCGCCAGATTTTGGTGGCGGCGCTGATTTCGGGGAGTGCGAGGCCGAAGGCTTCGACGACCATCCAGCCGTCGTAGCCAACTTCGTGGAGCGTGTCGAAAGTTTCTTTCCAGCGGACGTGGCCTTGCCCTGGCGTGCTGCGGTCGTTTTCGGAGATGTGGACGTGGCACGTAAACGGGGCGGCGGTGCGGATCGCGTCGGGGATGTTTTTTTCTTCGATGTTCGAGTGGAACGTGTCGTACATCATGCGGCAGCTGGGGTGGTCGACTTCTTTGATGAAGCGGGCCGTGTCGGCAGCGCAAGTGAGGAAGTATGTTTCGAAGCGGTTGAGGTATTCGACGCCGAGCATAACGCCGGTTTTTTGAGCGTGTTCTGCGACAACCTTCATGCTTTCGACGCCCCATTTCCATTCGTCTTTGGTGGGGCCGGCGCCGCTGAAGAGGCCGATTGCAGAATGGTACGGACCGACGAGCGTTTGCGCACCGATGGCCTGGCAGGAGTCGAGCGTGCGTTTGCTGGCCAAGATGCCGGCGGCACGGATTTTGGCGTCGGATGAAATCGGGTTATCCGGCTCGGTACGGATCGTGACGGCGGTGCGCTCGAGGCCGAGGTCATCGAGGCGTTTGCCCCACTCGGCGTGGAGTTTGTCATCGGGCTTGAAAATCGGGACTTCGACGCCGTCGTAGCCCATTTTTTTGACCTGCTCGAGAGCCGGCATCAGGCCGTCATGGAGATGGTCGGTCCAGAGCAGGAGGTTCATTCCGAATTTCATTTACAATATCCTTTTGGAAATCGCCAAGAACGCAGAGTTCGCCAAGATACGAAATCGGGAACGAAAGAATGGCTTGGCGTTCTTTGCGTCCTTGGCGGTTAATTGATTTCCGTTTTATACCTCAGGTAGCTCGAAACCCTTGCGTCTTGGTCTGACGAGAAGTTTGTTGGCTTCGTCGTCGTTGACGAATTGTTCTTTTTCGGGATCCCACTGTAGTTTGCGTTTAAGCTGGCGGGTGAGGTTCACCAAGTGGCAGACGCTGATCGAGCGGTGGCCGATTTCGACATCGGCGTTGGGGAGCTCACGCGATTTGACGCAATCGAGCCAGTTCTGGATGTGGGGGCGAGCGATCCAGCCGTCGCCTTCCCACTTGGCGTCTTGCGCGGCGGGATCGGGTGCTCCTTTTACGAAGTCGGGCGGGTTCGTCGTGAACTTGTTGCGATTGATTTCCATTTTGCAATCTTCACCGATGAAGACTGCGCCGCCCATCGGGCCGCCTTGGCGTTCGAACTTCACCGGTGTGCCATCGGCGTACTTCATGTTGATGATGCCCTTCTCATCCGGCCAGAGCTCGGTCGGGCCGGTGCCGTCTTTGCCGAGGGCCCATTGGATTTGGTCGACGCCGTGAGCGCCCCAGTTGGTCATCTCGCCGCCGGAGTAATCGTGCCACTGCATCCAGCTGAATTGGAGCTGTTTGTTGAAGGGGCGGAGTTCGGTGGGGCCGCACCAGGTATCCCAATCGTCGGTTTCGGGGACGGTTTCTTCCGGCAGTCCGGTGTATTTGCGGGAGCTCGGATAGTTCACGGCAGACACTTCTTTGAGTTTGCCAAGTTTTCCATCGCGAACGAACGCACAGCAGAATCGGTTGATGTCCATCGTGCGCTGTTGCGTGCCGACCTGGAAGATTTTGTTGTGCTTGCGGACGTGCTTGACGAGGATGCGGCCTTCTTCGATGTACGCGGTGAGCGGCTTTTCGGCGTAGACGTCGTACCCGGCTTGCACGGCACGGACGCAGGGCAGCGTGCGGGCGTGGTCGGGGGTGGCGATGATGAGGGCGTCGAGCTTCTCCTTGTCGAACATCTGGCGATAGTCTTGGTAAATCGCCCACTCCGGTTTGTTTTTCTTTTTGGCAGTTTCGGTGGCGCGGAACTTGAAGCAATCGGCGATCGCGACGATGCGGCCTGGTGGGGGCACCTGGTCCATGAGTTGATTGGCGCGTCCGCCGGTGCCGATGACGCCGATGATGATTTCTTCGTTGGCCCCAGGGGCGCCTTCCCGGCCAAGCACGCGGGCAGGGATAAACGTGGGGGCCGTAAGTGCCGCAGCCGTGGCGGCCGTGGATTTCAAAAAGCTGCGACGTGTTGAATCGTTCTGATTGTTCTTGGTGCGATTGCTCATCTTGCCAACCTGTTTTGCAGTGCGAACCCCCGACTCTCATCAGCATAATACTGAGACTTTATGGTGTCATCTCAGTTCAATTTACGCAGCTTCGTGATTGAGAGTTTTCAGGCGAAAAGGTACGCTGATTTGGGATGCGAAAGTTGTTGTGCACTGGTTGTGCATGTGTTGTGCAACGAATTGCGAAAAAGCGCGGCCTGTAGGCTGCCGCTAAATAAAGAATAACTTGTCGCGTTCGATTGGATCTCATCTCTCGGAACGATGTTGCCGCGATGCTGGTTTTTAACAGCCCTTGGTATCTGCTGCTGCTCTTGCTGTTGCCGGCAATGTGGTGGTTTAGTTTTCATAGCTTGAGTGGACTGGGGCGTTGGCGACGATTGATCGCGCTGGCTTTGCGAACGCTTGTGATGCTGTTGATCGTTGCGGCGCTCGCCGAGATGCAGTATCAGCGGACCAGCGATCGGATGACGGTTATCTACTTGCTCGATCAATCGTTGAGCATTCCCGAGGCGCGGCGGGGCGCAATGATTGCATACGTGAACGCGTCGATTCGCGATCAGCGGCAGGCGGAGAAGGATGATAAGGCGGGCGTCATCGTGTTCGGCAAGAACGCCGAGGTGGAAGTGCCGCCGGTGGATTTCAATATCCAGCTGGGGCGGAAAGTCGAGAGTTTGCTCGATCGCGAATTCACGGATTTGTCTGGCGCAATGCAGCGTGCCATGGCGATGTTTCCACACGATTCGGCGAAGCGGATCGTGCTGGTGACGGACGGCAACCAGAATGTGGGCGATGCGCTCCAGGAAGCGCGGGCGATTGCCGAAGCGGGGGTAAGCATCGATGTGATGCCGGTACCGCTCGATCAGCGGAGCGATGTGGCGGTCGAGACGTTCGCGCTGCCGCCAGATATTCGTCGGAATCAGCCATTTGAAGCGCGCGTCGTCGTTAACAACACGTCGACAGACGAGCACGGCGTCGGGAAGAGCGTGAAGGGGCGGATCAAGATTGTGCGGAAAGCGGGCGAGAAGGAAGAGACGCTCGTCGATGAGCCGCACGAGATCAAGCCGGGGAAGACGGTGTTTCCGTTTCGGCAGGAAATTGATCAGGCGGATTTTTATACCTACGAGGCGCGTTTCATTCCCGATAATCCGGCGGATGATGCGGTTGCGCAAAACAATTTGGCGACGGCTTTCACGCATGTGCAGGGCAAGGGCCTGGTGCTCGTGATCGAAAACTGGGAGCAACCGGGCGAGTTCGATCACCTCGTCGAGCGGCTGCGGAACGAAGGATTGGAGGTCGCGGTTGAACCGAGTAATCGGCTGTTCACGTCGTTGGCAGAGTTGCAGCGTTACGACACGGTGGTACTCGCAGATGTGCCGCGGGCGAGCAGCTCCGACACGGCGAGCGTGGGTGACGATGCGTCGAGCGTAAGCAGCTTCACCGATGAGCAAATCAAGATGTTGGTTCGCAACACGGAGGAGCTGGGGTGCGGGCTGATTATGCTGGGCGGCCCGAATAGTTTTGGCGCAGGCGGCTGGACGAATACGGAGCTTGAAAAGGCGATGCCGGTCGACTTTCAGATTAAGAGCGCGAAGGTCGTACCGGTGGGTGCGCTC
This sequence comes from Lacipirellulaceae bacterium, assembly GCA_036271295.1. Lineage (GTDB taxonomy): Bacteria > Planctomycetota > Planctomycetia > Pirellulales > Lacipirellulaceae > JABDGM01. The sequence continues at coordinate 10,067 of DATBAY010000633.1, forward strand.
GTGCTGAACATGCACGCGAGCGAAATTCCGCAGGCGAATCATTGGCAGAAGGTTATTTGCCAGGAAGCGCTGAAGGCGCTGGGGCCGCGCGATTATTGCGGGGTCGTGTACTTCGGGAACACCGATTTGTGGTTGTGGGGACAATCGGAAGGAGGCATGAGCCGCGTCGGGCCGAACAAGCAGATGATGCTCGCCAAGATCGATCGAATGCAAGTTGGCGATATGCCGGATTTTGATCCCAGTATGAAGAAGGCGGCGGTCGGCCTGGCTAAGTGTACGGACGCCGCGAACAAACACATGATTATGGCGAGCGACGGCGATCCGGCGGCGCCGAGCAGTGGTACGATCACGGCGCTCAAGAACGCCGGCGTGACGGTGACCACGGTGGCAGTTGGTGCGCACGGACGGGCGGGTAGTCCGACGATGCAGAACATCGCAACGCAGCTCGGCGGCAAGTATTACGTGGTCAACAATGCGAATGCGCTGCCGAAGATTTTTCAGCGGGAGGCGCGGCGGGTTGCAAGGCCGTTGGTGTATGAGCCGAACCCGCCAGTGAGCCCTGGCGAGACGTCGTCGCAAGAAATCGTGCAAGGGTTGGGGAAGAGTTTTCCGCCAATCAGTGGGTTCGTGCTGACGACGGTGAAAGAGAATTCGTTGGTAGATGTCGTACTGACGTCGCCTTCGCCGGCGGAGCCGCAGAATGCGACGGTACTGGCCACTTGGACTTACGGACTTGGCAAAGCAGTCGCGTTTACGACCGATGCTGGGCAGCGGTGGGCTGCGGATTGGACGGGGTGGGACGGATACGACCGGTTCTTTAGCCAGATGGTGCGGTGGTCGATGCGGCCGACCGGCGATACCGGGAAGTTTACGTACGCCACGGAGCAGCAAGGTGGGAAGACGCGCGTCGTGGTGTCGGCCCTCAACAAAGATGACGAGTTTTTGAATTACCAGTCGATGGACGGCGTGGTGCTGGGACCGGACATGCAATCGATTCCGCTCAAGATGTCGCAGACGGCGCCGGGGCGTTATGTAGGAGAGTTCGATTCGGCGCAGGCGGGCAGCTACCTCATTTCGGTGCGGGCCGGAAACACCATGATTCGGACAGGAACGAATGTTGGTTACTCTGACGAGTTTCGCGAGCGCGAGACGAATACGCCGCTGCTGACGTCGATCGCCG
>DATBAY010000634.1:0-8815 GCA_036271295.1 Lacipirellulaceae bacterium
CTCGGCGGCGATCGCCTTTTCTTGTCGAAGGGTTATGGCGTTGGTTGCTCGCTGCTTGCAATTAAGCCGGATTCAGATGGGCGGCTTTCGGCATCGCCCCTTTGGCAGCCGCCGATCAAGAAGGTGATGAAGAACAAATTCAGCAACGTCGTGGTGCGCGACGCCTACGTCTACGGCCTCGACGATGTCCTGCTCGAGTGCATCGACCGCGAAACAGGGTCTGTGAAGTGGAGAAAACGCCGCGAACCCGTTTTTGGACACGGTCAGATCATGCTCGTTGGCGACACTATTCTAGTGCTTTCCGAGACCGGCGAGCTAACGCTCGTGGAGGCGACTCCGAGCCAGTATCACGAATTAGCCACACTCCAGGCACTCGCGGATTCGAACGTAACTTGGAACAACCCTGCCTTTTCCGCGCCCTATTTACTTCTGCGCAATGCTCGCGAAGCGGTCTGCTACCGACTGGCCGTGAAGCAATGAAGGGGCGACGACTCCAACTGCATATCAATTGGAAGCCGCCGTTTCACTGCCGGGCGCATTTTCCAGCAGCCAGTCTTCGAGAATAATTTGCTTGATGAGCGGGGCGCGAAGCAACGCCGCTCGGCTTGGCAAGAGCGCCGATAACCACGGCCGGCGAGCGAGTCCAGCCGCGGCACGCATTCCCATGTGTCCCAGCGATCGGCCACGCGTCTGCTGCACTACGTTTTCGCTCAACCGTGTGAATGTGGCTGGAATCAGATTTGGCGCTGGGCCGACATGGATGAGGGTCGTAATTCCCGTGGACAGCGTTTCGTACACAGCATTCCACAATCGTTGGGGATGATCGACCCAGTCGCGCAGGATGTCGCGCGCATGGTAGTCATCGTAACTTCGCTCACCGGTGACCAGCGACAATACCGGAGGGCAGGGCGGTTGCAGTCCGCCCGGCATCGCGTCCATCATGACGGCCGCGCGATCCGGGATTGCCTTCTGCCGCACGATCGGCGTGTGCAGCGGCGGCCAGCGGTCTGGGTTGATCTTCACGTGAGCAGGATCGGGCAAAACCTTGTGCATCTCCGCTTTAAAGCGGTCGATGGTTTCATTCTGTCCGAGCAGCAAATACGTATTCGGCGTAATTACGGACGAGATCGCGATCGTGCCGTGCCCCTCGGACGTGATCAGCCGGCACAATCGATTGACGTCCTGCTCATCGATCGCGGCGCCGCGCGAAAAAAGAATGCCCATCGTCACGTTGCTTGCTAGCGCCGCACAGTCGGCTGCCATGGTCACCGGGACGCTCAAAACATCGGCCAGGCTAAACACACCTGCGCAGGCGACCGCCGACAACTCACCCAAGCTATAGCCGTACGCCAATTTCGCTTCACGAAAGCGAACACCGTGAAACTCTTCGAGCAAGTCGACCTGGGCCAGATCGGCGGCGACGATCAGCGAAATGGCCTCGGCGTATCGATCGAGCCCGGGCTCATCGCCCGCTTCAACGATCCGCACCAGGTCCACCGGCCGATTCACAATTTTCGCGCAGACGTCGCTCGCGCGCTCCAAATAGCGGCGGATTGTCCGTCCGTACGTGGGATGCGCCAAGAGCTCAGGAGTTCGCCCCAGATTCTTGGTGTCGTACCCGCGGAAGGCAAACGCCGTCGATCCGATTTTCGCTTGCAAAGAACCGGCCATGAAGAATTGTCTCACATAAAACTTGTTCCGAGCAAGTTCGTTGTTGTGAACGCGGTATTTTTCCGGTCTGCCGCCGCTTTTTCAGTTCTGCTGACGTGAAAACCGGTTTTGGGGATTGTACCGAACAATACTGCGAGTGCGCTTATGAATGAAACTAAACTTCGCGTTTCGCGTTCGTGTCGTAGCCGCACCAGCGAGGGCGCGTACTAACCTTATATGTGGTGCAAGAAATCGGGTAAGTCGCTGCGACGGTGCGCGCGCCGCACTTTACTTTGTGACGAGGAGTATGTGAGATGTTGAACGCCGGTGCAATCATGACCACCGATCTCGTTACCGTGCGTCCCGATGTCTCGATCGAAGACGCGATCGAAATGCTGCTGAATCAGAGCATCAGCGGTTTGCCCGTGGTCGATGACGACGGTCGCCTTGTCGGCGTTATTACCGAATTCGCACTGCTAGCGGTCACCTACGACAAGCGTGTCAAAAACCACACGGTCAGCCAGCATATGACGCGCGAGGTCATTACGGTGGACGTGAACGACCCGATCAGCCGTATTGCCGATCTCTGCATCGTGCATCGCGTTCGCCGTGTGCCTGTAATGCAAGACGGCCGTATGATCGGCGTGATCGCCCGCCGCGACGTGTTGCGAGCCCTGGTCGAATCGCCCGCTGCCTGCATGGCCTAGGCTGGACTCCCGGCTCAATCACAGGTTCAACCCCACCAGCCCCCGCTCCGCCTGGAGCTTTTCAGGCGCTCAGAATCTCGGCAGCTAGACGGCTTTGTCCGCAAATTCTTGGTAGGTCCCTTCTGCCGGAAGGGACCTGGGCGATTCTCGATGCTACCGAACAGCTTCAGGTCCCGCTCGGCAAGCGGGACCTACTTTTTGGGCAAAGCCGTAGTTTGACGGAGCAAACGGTATCTGGCAGCTACGTGACGACTCGTAGTGCGCCGGCTCGGTGAGCAAATGACTGCCGCCGTCAGTGTCAATTAATGATCCGAATCCCCCGCATGCCCAATTACGCGGTGCGTTGTCGAGTCGAGCCGATACGCAGCTCCCGAAACAGGGCAGGTCGGCAGGCCATCGGGAAAATAGTTTATATTCGTCCCGATATCTGAAAGATCATCTGCCGGCCAAGTACCGGTATTCATGAAGTACTGCTCGACCGTGATGTTAATCTCCGTGTGATTGTGAACGCACGTCTTGGTTTTGGCCGTGTCGGTTCCGGTGGACACACGCGGCAAAATAAGCGCCGCCAGAATACCCAAAATGACCACGACCGCGAGCAGCTCCATGAGCGAAAACGCGGCTCTTGTTTTGGGCTGAGTATTCATCTTTGTGCTCGGTATCGAGTCCACGGATACACCAGCGGTTTCAACGGGACAGCGCGGGATCGAGTTTTTAAGCTTACGTCGTAAGATCGGCGGGCATTCCGACACTTCCGCTTGTAACAATGCTGCCGCTTGCCCGGATTGCGCAGAAGAATGCACTGTTTACATTGGCGACATCCGGCCAAGCGAAATCGCTTATCGCGAGCTATTTATCTGTAGTAACTCTCGCTGCGCGCTGCAAACTCAACCTCGATTTTCGAACATGCCTAATCAATCCTCGCAAATCCTGTTGATCGAAGGCGACGCGACGCTGCTGGAAATCACGGCGTTCCGGCTCGAGTTGCTGGGTTATCAGGTCATTTCGGTCGATTCCGCCGAGCGGGCGCTGGAATGGTTGAATGATCAACTGCCGAGCATGATCATCGTCGATTACGTGCTGCCCGGCATGGATGGCGTCGATTTCATCAATCGCCTCAGCAACGACACGCGCACCAGCGAAGTTCCGATCATGTTTCTGTCGACCAATGGCGACCTGGACGACGTTCAAAAGGCCTACAACGCCGGCGCTGATGAGTACCTGGTGATTCCGTACGACCCCGTCGTGCTGGAAGCCAAGATCGAACGGCTCACATCGGCCGCCGAACCTGTCCACGCATAAAAACAAATTTCGCTGAAGCGCTCCGCATTTATAACCCGCAATTATCATGGCCAGACTTGGCGACATCCTGATTCGACGCGACTTGGTGACCCCAGGCCAGCTCGAAGCTGCGCTTGCCGCTCAGGGTTCCGAGCGTGGCATGCTCGGTCGCATTCTGGTTCGCCGCGGATTGATTACGTTAGGTCAACTTGGCGAAGCGCTCGCCGAGCAGTTTGAGGTTCCATTTGTGGAAGTCGTGCCCCAGGCGGTCAACCCGCAGGTGGTGCGGTTGCTGCCCGAACGCCTCGCTCGCCAACGGGCATGCGTCCCAATCGGCGTTGCGGGCACCACGATGCAACTCGCGATGGTCGCTCCAGATGACATTGAGACCATTTCGGAAGTGGAATTAATAACGGGCTACCACATCGACCCTGTTGTCGCGCTCGAAGCGCCCGTGCAGGCCACGCTCGATCGCGGCTTCGACGAACGTATCGTCGCCCGGCAAACGATTGTCGATATGAAAATGGCCGACCTCGAAGCGGCCGAGGGAGCCGTTGAAGCGGAGCTGACGACCGAAGCGCCCGAAGAGCAAGAGCAAGCTCCCGTCGTTCGGCTGGTGCGCGCCATCCTGATGGGCGCCATCAACGCCAACACGAGCGATATTCACTTGGAACCACACGTTCCGGAAATGCGTGTGCGTTACCGCGTGGACGGCGAACTTCAATCGGTGATGACGATTCCGAACCACATTGAAGAAGCGGTCGTGGCCCGAATCAAAGTCATGGCCGACATGGATACGACCGAAAATCGGCGACCGCAAGACGGCCTGCTGAGCGTGCAAGAAGCCGGCACGAAGGTGAATTTCCGTGTCAGCACGATTCCGACCGTCGGCGGTGAAAAGGTCGTGATGCGACTGCTCGACGAAGGCAGCAAAACGTTCGAACTGCAGCATCTCGGCATGTGCGAACGTGATCTGAAAGCGCTGCAAGCGCTCATTGATCGCCCGCATGGCATGATCGTGGTGACCGGTCCGACGGGCTCGGGTAAATCGACCACGATGTACGCGGTGCTCTCGAAGCTCAATTCGGTGAGTCGCAATATCGTCACGGTCGAAGACCCGGTCGAATATCGCCTGCCCGGAATCAACCAGGTCGCCTCCGATAATGAGCACGGCCTTGGTTTTGCCAACGCGCTGAAATACATCATGCGGCAAGATCCGGATGTGATCATGGTGGGCGAAATCCGCGACCATGAAACGGCCGGCACCGCCGTTCAAGCGGCCCTCACCGGCCATTTGCTGATCAGTACGCTGCACGCGAATGACGCGGTCGGCGCCGTCTCGCGGCTTAACGACTTGGGCGTCGATAATTTCAAAATCGGCGGCGCGCTGTTGGGATCCGTCGCCCAGCGGTTGCTGCGGCAAATCTGTCCTGAATGCAAAGAACCAATCGAGCCAAACGAATCGTTGCTCAAAACACTGTGCAAAGATCGTAAACCATCGCCGAATGCGATTTACTATCGCGGCCGCGGTTGCAAAAAGTGCCTCGGTACAGGTTACGCAGGCCGTATTCCGATCTACGAAATCATGGTCGTTTCCCCGGCGCTGGCGGAAGGCATCGAAAACGGCTTGCCACACACTAAGCTGCGGCAAATCGCGATCGCCGAAGGGATGGTTGAACTTGAGTCTGCAGGAATGGAACAAGTTCTGGCCGGCCGCACGACGCTGGAAGAAGTGTTCTACAAGCTCTCGGGTTAGAAACTCCGCGAATTAGTCTCACCACATTATGCGACGTGCCCGCAAGAACTCCCTGGCAAGCGCTTCGGCTGTATCCTTCGGCCGTGCTCCTCTTGCGCGGGGAGTCAGCAAAACCATGGGCTGGCGATCGAGAATCGGGCGCGGAGGCAAACGACGTCAGGTCAAGCTGAAGGATCGAGACCTCGTCTTCATCCTTCGCAACCTGTCGACGCTCACCCAAAGCGGTGTCTCGCTGCCGAAGGCCCTGGCCACCCTCGCCGAGGAAAAAGCGCTCGGAAAACACCGCGACATGCTCCATTCGATTCGCCGCCACTTAGAAAGCGGCGAAACGTTCAGCACCGCACTCAATAAGTTTGGCGGCGTGTTTGACCCCGTGATGGTCAATCAAATCAAGGTCGGGGAGCATTCCGGCACCTTGGGCGATACGCTCACGACCATCGCCCGCCACTGCGAAGACGGTCACCGCCTGAAGTCGGAGATCATCAAAAAGCTTGCCTATCCCATCATGCTGGTCGTCATGGGCACCGCGGTGATTACGTTCTTGCTCACCTATGTCATCCCGGTTTTCAAGAAAACCTACGATGAAGCCCACGTCCCACTGCCGTTAATTACGAAGGTGTTGATCGACGTGGGCTTCTTCACGAAGAGCTACGGACTCTTCGTGGTCGGTGCGGTTATCGTATCCGTCGTCGTCGTCCGCCAACTCCGAAAACGTGCCGATTTCGCGTACAAGATGGACGCCGCGATTTTAACCGCTCCTGTCTTGGGCCATTGGTTGCGGGACATGGCGGTCTTGCAGCTCATGGAAGTCCTCGGGAGCTTAATGGACGCTGGCTACAATCTCGCCGAAGCGCTTGGCGAAGCGGGGCAGGGCATTGGCAACCGCGCGATCCGTCAAAGCGTGCGTGACCTGCAAAACGCCGTTCGCCGCGGTGAAAAATTCAGCCGCGAGCTCGAACGCCATGGCGACATGTTCCCGCCGATTGTCAGCCAGCTAGTGATCGTCGGCGAACAGACTGGAACGCTGGCGCGTGCGACTGGCCACATTCGCGATCACTTACAACGTGAAATCGAACGCAAAGCCAATATCTTTGTCGGCGCGATCGAGCCAGCGCTCACGATTTCGCTGGCCGCCGCCATTGCGGCAATCCTCCTTGCGATCTATCTCCCCATGTTCGACATGGTGAACACCGTGAAATAAAGCGGAGCATTCATGTACCCCAACGCCAAACATCAGCGAAGCACAGCGACTCGTGGAGCTGCGTTTTCGCTAACCGAGCTGATGGCCGTATGCGCCATCCTCGGTGTGCTCGCCATCTTGATCGTACCCCGCGTAAGTACGCAGCAAGATAACGCCAAACGTGCCGCCTGTTACGCAAACCAAGGCGACATCGAACTCGAAGTGAAGCTCTGGAAACGTAACAACAGTTCGTATCCGGCGGCAAACCTAAGCGACATCGGCGCAAGTACGACATATTTTCCGAGCGGCGTGCCGGTCTGCCCCGTCGACGGCACAGCCTACACGATCAATACAACCACGGGACTCGTTATTGGCCATACCCACTAACGGGACACTCTCGTGAATATTTGTTCGCTTTTCGTTTCACGAACGTCCATGTGACCTACGTTTAGATAAACAATTGCCGGAAAAGCTGGAACGGCCGTCAACCGAACACTTTTCCGTCACAAATAAGCTCATCGAGCTGAATCGGAGTTTGCAATGAAGTCTGTCGCAAATAGCAAGAGAGCTGGTTTCTCCTTGATGGAATTATTGGCCGTGGTCACGATCCTCGGCATCATCGCCGCGATCATCGTGCCCCGCGTCGCCATATCAAGCGACACCGCCAAGGCGAAAGTCAACGCGCATAGCAAAGCGACGATCAACTCGGCCGTCGAGCGTTGGTACGTCGAAAAAGGCACTTGGCCTGCCAACAACCTCTCTGATATCGGCGCCGACCTCAACTACTTCCCAGATGGTTTGCCGGTCAACCCGACGAATAACACCGCTTACTCGTTGAACGCCACGACACACCGCGTCAACTAACCTCTGCCGCAAATACCTATCAGTGCAACTGGGAGCGACATCATGATTCGCACGAACACAAAACGGTCCGGTTTCTCCTTGATGGAATTGTTGGCCGTGGTCACGATCCTCGGCATCATCGCCGCGATCATCGTGCCGCGCGTCGCCGTTTCGAGCGACACCGCGAAGGCTAAGGTAAACGCTCATAGCAAGGCCACGATCAACTCGGCGGTTGAGCGCTGGTACGTCGAAAAGGGCGCTTGGCCAGCCACGAACCTTTCCGACATCGGCGCCGACCTCAATTACTTTCCAGATGGTTTGCCAGTTAACCCGACCAATAACACCGCCTACACGCTGAATACGACAACCCACCGCGTGAACTAGCGGAGGGCGCATCGCACCTGTGAACTTAGCAAGCAGTTCGCTTGAATTCGCAGGCCGGGACGACCGCGATGACACGCTCGACTCATTCCGATTATCTATCCCGCATGGCACGCCCGGCTTCGGCTCGGCGTGCCATGACGCTTATGGAGATGGTCGCAGTGACGTTCATCATCGGCATCGTCAGTATGATGTGCGCGATTCACTATGGCACTGGAGCGGTGGCCGATGTCGATGCCCAAGGCTTCGCGCGGCGCGTCGCGCTAGATTGTTCTCAGGCCCGCCGACGTGCGATTGCGACCGGCGACAACCACTTGCTGCGGTTCACGCTCTCGAGCGGCAAGGCCACCCAATATGGCGTTTATCGCAAGGTTAGCGGCGTGCCGACGCTAGTGGACGACGTCCACGCCGTTCCTGCCAACGTCACCGTTACCACCGGCGGTGTCACCGACTTGGAATTCCAGTTCACAGGCGAAGCCCTGGGCTCCTATTCGGTCAACGTGACGGCTCAAGATCGCAACCGCACGGTCACCGTCTCTCAAGTGACCGGCCAGGCGTTTGTGCAATAACGCCATTGCTCGATGCACGTCCAATCGCTTCAACCGCTCCAGTCGCAACCGTTTGCTGAACCGCGTTTTTTGATTGTTGTTCAGCTAAAAGCTACGTTTTCCTGGAACATTGTGCACCTTGCCAGCTGCATTTCGCGCATGCGGCCCACATCGAAGTGATTGTTATGCCTCCATTCACCGCAGTTGAAGCGTCGAACGCCAAGCGTCGCCACAATCGGCGCTACCGCCGCGCGTACTCGCTGCTCGAAGTGGTCTTGGCTTCAACAATCTGCGCCACCGCGCTCGTTCCCGCTCTGGCCGTAATGCGCGATGGCATGACGCTGTGCGATATCGTCGACACGCGCCACCTACTGCTGCTGTATGGCGTCTCGAAGATGGAAGAGCAACTCGCAATTGCCGGCGCCTCGTGGCCGACCACTACCCTTACTGGCAGTTTCGCCTCCGACGG
>DATBAY010000635.1:0-4579 GCA_036271295.1 Lacipirellulaceae bacterium
GAAATAGTAATCAGTCGCTTATCTGATGCGCTCGCGATCGTTGAGCGCCGGTCGCGCGCCGATGCTCGGATCGATCGTCTTCAAGCCATCTTGGCGATCACTCACGAATGGCAGCAGACGAACGAAATGGAAACGTTGCTCGTCCGCATGGCCGAGGCCGCCACACAACTTTTCGAAGCCGAACGGGCGAGCATCTTTCTCTGGGACCGGCCCAACAAACTAATCATCGGCCGGCCGGCGTTAGGCGTCCACGACAACGAACTGCGTTTGCCCGATGACGCAGGCATCGTCGGGCAGGTGATCCAAACGGGAGAGCCGCGCCGCGTCAGTAGCGATCGCGACACCGAAATTGACCGCGCGGTGGATCGTCGCACGGGCTACCGCACGAGAACAATCCTCTGCGTGCCGCTCGTGTCTCCTGCAGGCGATCGCTTCGGCGCGTTTGAGCTCCTCAACAAAAAAGACGGAACGTTCACTGCGGAGGACCAGCGCGGCCTGACCGAGCTCGCATCGCACGCGGCAGTTGCTCTGCAAAACGTTCAACATTTCTCGGAGCTTCTCAAAAGGCATGAAAAACTCGTCGAACAATCTGCCAAGGACACAACGCTCGTTGGCGAAAGCCCCGCAATCCAAGCCGTCCGCGCCACCGCGCAGCGAATCGCGGATACGGACCTCGCCGTCCTGATCCTCGGGGAAAATGGGACCGGCAAGGAAGTCGTCGCCCGCGCGATTCACTTTGGCAGCCGGCGACGGAAGGACCCCTTCATCGCCGTCAACTGTGCCGCGATCACCGAAACCCTGCTCGAAAGCGAGCTCTTCGGCCACGAAAAAGGCGCCTTCACCGACGCATATGAAGCGCGGGCCGGAAAATTTGAACTCGCCTCGGGCGGCAGTCTGTTCCTTGATGAAATCGGCGATATGAGTCTCGCCGGCCAGGCGAAAATGCTCCGCGTGCTGGAAGATAAAACGATCGTCCGCGTCGGCGGTAGCCGCCCGATCCACACGGATGTTCGCATCCTCGCCGCCACGAATCAAAAACTGGTGGATCTCGTCCGCGCCAAACGCTTTCGCGAGGATTTATATTTCCGCCTCAATGTGGTCTCAATTGAATTGCCGCCCCTTCGCGAGCGTGGCGATGACATGCTGCTCCTCGCCGAGCATTTTCTGAATGTGTTCTGCCAGCGTGCGGGTCGGCGAACTCCGAAATTCACAGCGACCGCGCGTAAACGCCTGGAGGCCCATCGCTGGCCGGGCAACGTCCGCGAGCTGCGCAACTTGATGGAGCGTCTCGCCTACTTAACGAGTGGCGACCGCATCGAAACCGAGGACCTGGCCTTCATTCTCGCCCCCATCGCCGGCGAAACGCCTGCCCTAATGGGCATCGGAAAAGAGCTCGGCGAAGCGACCCAGGAGTTCCAGCGGAAATATATTCAACAGACAATCGATGAGGCGCGCGGCAATGTCACCGAAGCCGCAAAAACATTAGGCGTTCACCGCTCAAACCTCTATCGCAAGATGCGCCAGCTTAGCATGGATGCCGACGACATCGATTGACGCGCGCGATCTCCTATATTGCGCGGCACGGCCCATCTGCTTGGCGCCGTCATTTCAGCACATGGTCAACGAACTGGCGCAGCAGCAGGTTCGATTCCGGCGTTTCGCGAACGCGCAGCGCAAATTGCTCGTACGAAATCCCGGCGATGCGCTGGACATATTCAGGGTAGGCCGCCGCTCGCTCCAGCATCGCCGCACGATCGAGTTCCGGGTGAAATTGCGTGCAGTAGATTGGTTTGCCAGCCACACAAAATGCTTGCTGCGGCACGAGCGCAGAGGCGGCCAGCAGCACCGCCTCGTTTGGCAGCGCAACCACATGATCCTCGTGCCCCGCCTGAGCGCTGAAAGCCGCCGGTAGGCTACCGAACACAGGGTCGCCTCGACCCGCAGCCGTAAGGGTCAGTTCAATTGTGCCTATCTCGGCGTTAGGTTGATCGTTGATACACTCGCCGCCCAAAGCACGCGCCATCGCCTGAAATCCCCAGCATGACGCAAACGTTGGCCGCGCCGACTCGTGAATCTCTCTCAAGCAATCGAGCGTTCGCGCAAGCCAGGGCGGTGTCTCGGAACCTGGCTTGCAAGCCGCGGAATAATGCCCGCTCCCGCCAAGCAGCAGGATATCGAATTCGCTGAGCAGCTCGCGCGTCGGCGCGCCGTTGAGCAAATCGAACACCTCGATCGCACCTGGATCACAACCGAGTGCGCGGGCAAAACAGCGCACTTCCTGCGCTGCCATCGGGTCGCCCGCATTCCGCGTTTGCAGCAAAAGATAACGTACCCGTCCGCCCATGGCATTACTTGGTGACGGTGTCGATCGCCGCAGCCAGCGTGTTGATGAGAACGTCAAGATCTTCTAACGAGATCGCCAATGGTGGCATTACGTACAACACGTCCGCCAGCGGACGAAGCCAGACGCCATTTGCCAATGTTTCGCGGCAAACTCGCCACGCGCGACGCTCGCTTGCAGGGTAAGGAATGCCCGCGGATTTATCCGGTGTGAGTTCCAAGGCGCCTATGAGGCCGCGTTGCCGGGTTCTCACAACGTGTGGATGCTCCGCCAGGCGACCAAGGTGCTCGCTCAACCGCGCACATTTTTCCGGCAGCTTAGCAAGCGTCTTTTCCTCGTCAAACGTATCCAGCGACGCCAGTGCCGCAGCGCAGGCGAGCGGATTCCCGCTGAACGTATGCCCATGGTGCAACGTGCGGCCCGTGTGCCACTCGCCGAGAAAGGCGCGATAGATTGTTTCATTCGTGATCGTTGCGGCTAGCGGCAAATATCCGCTCGAAAGCCCTTTGCCGAGGCACACAAAGTCTGGAACCACGTCTTCTTGCTGGCAAGCGAACATCGTTCCCGTCCGCCCGCAACCAACCGCAACCTCGTCGGCAATTAGCAGCACATCGTGCGCGCGCGTAAGTCCTCGCAGTCCTCGCAAGAAGCCGGGCGGATGCATCACCATGCCGGCCGCACATTGAACGATCGGCTCGATGACGACCGCCGCGAGTTCATCGCAATGCGATCGCAACAGCACATCAATTTCGCCGAGAAACGTCTCTGTCGCTTCCGCTGCCGAAGTGCCCGCGGGCAATCGTCGCGGATCGGGGATGCCAGCGCGAACAACTTCGAACAACAGCGGCTTGAAGATCGCATGAAACCGCGCGATTCCGCTCACGCTGGCGCTACCCAGCGTATCCCCGTGGTACGCTTCGCCGAGTGCCAGGAATTTTGTCTTCGCGGGCTTCGGCTCCTCGCATTGGCGCCAATATTGAAACGCCATCTTGAGCGCAACTTCATTCGCGGACGACCCGTCGCTCGAAAAAAACACGTGCTCTAAATCGCCTGGCGCAAGATCGGCCAGCCGCTTGGCCAGCCGCGCAGCGGTGTCGCTTCCCATTCCGAGCGCGGTGCAGTGGGCCACACGGCCCAGCTGCTCCTGTATCGCCGCATTGATGCGCGGATGATTGTGGCCATGCACGTTGCACCACATGCTGCTGGCCCCATCCAGATACGACCGGCCTTCGATGTCGAACAGCCGGCACCCCTCGGCTCGCTCAATTACGAGCGGCTCATACTCGGCCATCTGCGTAAAAGCATGCCAATGGTGACGACGGTCCCATTCGCGCAGCTCGTCGTGCTGAGATTCACGGTTCATGAGGAACAGCCGTTTCTCACCACGACACACGAACCGGCGTTCCGACCCCAACGCCCAGCATTCCCGAGGCGTTTTCGTCGACAATTGCCAATTCCAACCGGCCGGTCGAGCCCAAATGTGCCATAAACGTCATCGGCGGCTGATCGCTAAACGTCGCAAAGATACCCATCGTCTCGTGCTCATCGCATGTAATGATCACCGCATCATTCCTGGGCACGCCTTCCAGCATCTCGCGCGTAATGTTCGTCACCAGATTGCCGAACGAATCGACTTCGATCACTTCGCCATCGATGCGATTTGGCACTTGCTGCGCCTCCGCCCAAGGTAGTTCAACAAGATGATCGGTCGCTGTTCCTAGCTTCTCCGATGCGAGTCCCAGGCTCAGCCACGCAGCAACCGGAGCCATGATGTCGCGGCCGTGAAATGTGCGCGAAACCTCGGGCAGCCAATGCGCCGAGTCTTCAACGCTGATTATCTTATCCGGCCGTTCCGATAACGCCAAGCGACTGAGCAATCCGTTGTCTGGGGCCACAAAATGATGCCCGCCCAGCCGCGCATAAATGATACGGCGATGGCTGCCTACTCCGGGGTCAACCACCCCCACATGAATGGTTCCCGATGGGAACCAGCGACACGTCTCGGCCAGCACAATTGCCCCGCCGCGGATGTCGCGCGGAGCAACGGTGTGTGAGATATCGATAATCTGCACGTGCGGATTGATCGACAGAATCACACCCTTCATGGCCGCCACATATCGGCTGCCTACGCCAAAATCCGTCGTCAGCGTAACGATTGCCGGAGATCGCAAATCGTCAGCCATAGCAGTTGAAACGGGAGGTTAATTTACGGCAAGGCCTCAATTAATTCTAAACACA
>DATBAY010000636.1:0-12928 GCA_036271295.1 Lacipirellulaceae bacterium
ATGCTGGCTGCGGCCACGGGAAGACAAATGGAAATCGTGCGTCCGTTCGAGGGGCTCACCAAAGCCGACGTCCTCGCGCGGGGCCACGGACTGCCACTGGAGTTGACGTTTTCTTGTCTCGCGCCAGTGGACGGCGTGCACTGTGGGCAGTGCAATAAGTGCGCGGAACGGGCGCGAGCGTATGCGACGGTTCGGCTGACCGATCCCACGGCGTATGCGAACCGCGGCGGCGGCGTGATAGGCTGGAAAGCCTGACCCACGACGTAAGTAGCTCGCTCGCTCCACGAGAGGGGAATCGTCTCGCCGAACGAGACGGAACCATTTTGTCACCGGCGCATGACGCGATTTTCAAATACAAAAATCGCTCGTTTGGGGACGCACGGGGCGCGGCGCGATCCAACGCCGATCGGTGATTTGCCAACCGCGGCGTGGTTCGAGCCTAGCATTTTTAAAAAGTGATTTCCACAACGATTTTTGGCCACGCGAGAAATTTTCAGCGATGGTTCCACAACGATGATCGCGGTGCTAAACTATCTACTTCTGGACCGTTGAGGTTGCCCGCGGATGCCGGCCATCCATCAAGAAGGGTGCAAAGATGCTTCCGCGCGATTGGTTTTCAGTCGGCCTGCGCCTCTTCGGCGTTTACGTCTTTTATCGAGGCGTTACGTACCTGTTGGCGACGGTAGCAGATAAGTTCGACTTAATATCGCGAAGCCAGATATCAAGAGACCTCGAGACATACCAAGCGCATGACGGGTATTATCTTATGATGTCGTTGGGATTGATGGGGTTTGCCTTGGTGCTCATCTACGGAGCTGAACGTATCACAAGGTGGGCGTTTAGCGAGCCATCGCGCATCGAGGTCATCGACGTTGAGGATGCACCCGACCGACATTTATAAGCTCGTTCGAGAGAGACAACTCTCACTGATCGCCGAACTCTTCGTCGAGTTTCCAACTTCGCAGTTTCAAACCTTTGAAGTCTGCTAGACGAATGCTCTGTGAAACCATGTCTTGCGTAGCCGGTACGCCCGTGGAATTCGGCGAAGCATAAACAAGCGTTCCCTTCGGCGTCGGTTCGGTTATTATCTTCGATGGCTCTACAGAGGCGGTTAGAGTAATCATCCGGTCGGGGTGACCCGCGCTTTTGATGACGGTCGAACTTTCGACTTCGAATTTGCCGTTGGGCAGTTTTCGCGTTACGGCGCCGCCGATGGATACCGTTAGTGCTGACGCGGGTTTGTTGAGGTTGCGCAACGTGAGCGCAGCATACTTGGCCGCCAATGGACCTTCTAAATTCAGAAAGAGAAGATCGCCGACGCACGGCGCCGTTTGTGCGAAAAGTTGATTGCAGCACAGCGATAGTGTCATCAGGGCGAGGAAAGCTCTTAAATACATGTTTGAAAACCTCACTAATTCGGTTTCAATACCGGTGAAAGAGTATCCTGCGTTACCAAGCAAACGAAAAGAGCGGTTTAAGTGAGGAATACGTGTCCGAAATAGTTGCCGCATCGGAATCTCAAGCGCCGCGACCGAAGCTATCGATTCTCGCGTGGTGGGGCGTTGTTCCGCTCATCGCTTTTTTGGCGATGGAAGCCGTTTATGGTTGGCCTCGAGCAGCGGCCAACGCGACGTCCTCCGAATATGCAGTGAGCTATTTTGTGGGAGAAGTTCTCGGCGGGCTGTTGATTGCGTATGGTCTCAGCTGGGTTGTTTATCGGGCTGCGCTGCGGTCGCAGCTAGCGGCGACGATTGCATTTTCGCTGATGATGGGCCTGGCGAGCGTGGCGTTATTGCCGAGGGCGACTTCGTTCGATGATTTCCGATTTGAAATTCCGAGGGGCTGGACGCTGGTGCCGCCCCAACGAGCAAAGACGAAGGCGATGCTCGCATTAATCAACGGGAAGACGAACACGCCGGACGGACTATTGATGGTTGATGTGGGCAAGCCGGCGTCGCCCGATGCGATGGAGGTCGCGAAATCTTTGGCCGGCAGTGATGGTCGCGTTCTGCCTGAGAAGGTGGCCGTCGATCACGATGAAGGGGTCCGTGTCGAGACGCCGAGCGTTGATCTTTCGCGTCCGCGGATTGCAGTCGTTGTGATGCGGAAAGAGAAGGTGTATCTCATTATGGGTGCGTCGATTCAGGGGGCGGATATTTCGCCGGCGTTTGAGGAGGTGCTTAAGACTTGGCGGTGGAACGCTGATTGATAGGCGTCGAGCAAAGCTTCGGCAAAAGCGGCACTGCTGGACAAGCCAGCAGTGGCGCCCGGCGAATCTTCCGTGGGAACGTTGGCTCCGATCGTGACAGTGACGTTTACTATTTTGGGCCTGGTGGGTTAGATTGCTAGCGATTGAGAGTCCATCTGCAGATCACATTCGGCGGCTCTGCTCCCATCACGCCAAGGACAGCATAAGAAGAATTTTCATGAAACAGATTATCGTCGTGCTGATATTCTCCGTGCTGCTCGCGGGCGCTGGTGTGTTGCATCAACCTACGGTCGCGCAGCAGGTGGTTGCCGAGGAGCCGATGATCTCTTCGCCAACGTACGTTCCCATTCCACCCCGACAACAGGAAGTGATCGCAGCCGAGCCTTCGCCGCAGCACGTTTGGGTTCCGGGACAATGGGAACGGACGCCCGATAGTTGGGCGTGGACCACCGGCAAATGGGTTCAGCCGCCGTTCAGCAACGCGTACTGGGTGCCCGGTTATTGGAAGCACCGTAGTGGGAAATATATGTGGCAGTCGGCACATTGGGGCGTCGCGAACCAGGGCGTCGTCGTCGCCAAACCGGTGTCGGTCCCGCCAACGTACGCAGAAGTTCAGCCGGTAGCGCCCGCCGCGACCGGTTACGTGTGGCAGCCCGGATTCTGGGATTGGCGTGGAACCTGGGTGTGGGTGCCGGGCGAATACGTTCAATCGACGGCTCCGAAAGCCGTCTGGGTGCAAGGTCAGTGGGTAACGGGCGCACTCGGCTTTTGGCGCTGGAGCCCAGCCCATTGGGCTGTGACTTAGAAATAGTTGCGGCGCGCTCGCATTAAATAAAGACGCGACACGCATTGGCGCCAGAGCGGAGCATTTTTTTGCCGATCGCTACAGTCGCCAGACAGATGCAGCGCGCTCGCGCGGGCCGCCGAATTCGTCGACGGCGCGGATTACGCCGGGAAAGAGATCGCAATAGTCGTGGCCGGCGATGATTTTTGCGTCGGCTTTCTTTGCCCATTCGATGTCGGCTTTGGTTGCTTCGTAATCGTGGATGGCGTCGAGGAAGACCATCGACGGCGCGGGGCCTTCGTAGGTGCGATAGAATTCGTCTTTGTCCATCTTGATTCGCTCGACTTGCCCGGTCTGGATCAGATAGCGGAGCATTTGGTCGGCGAGGCGTTGGTGGACTTCGGGCGTGAAGCCCCACGGGTTCCAGCAATACAAATCAACCGTGACGATCTTTTGCTCGGGCGCTTTGGCGAGCGCCATGGTCGTCGTGGTGACACCGAAGAGCGTGCCGATTTCGACGATCGGACCCGGGTATTTTCGCGACTCGACAACCATGCGATTTAACAGCGACACGGCTTCGGGTTCGATCGAGCCAATGCCGGGGTGGAAGGTGCCGCGAATCGGGCGGCGAACGGCGTATCTAAGTTCTCGCCACAGATTGCGTGGTGAGCGGCGAGCTTTTGCGACGGTCAAATTCAACGACGCGGTGGACATGCTCTCTCTCCCGTGCGTTCGATCGAAACCGATTGGAACTGCTGGGAACTCTAACAAACCACTTCCGAGGCACCCTCACCCCGGCCCTCTGCCAGAGGGAGAGGGAGATTATTAGCGCCCTTAAATAAAAGCAGTCCGGGTGGCTGATATCAGCCAGCACCGGACTGCGCCCCCTGGGAATTCGGTTTTTATTTTCGGCCACCGAATTCGATGTCCGTCTTCGATAGCATTCCGGCTCGCTGGGGTCGCGGCCTGCCAGAGAAGTTTATCGGTTGGTTTTTCAAGAAGCTTTGCAAAAGTGTGCGGGTTCTGCGCGGCGTAGGGATCCGCGAATCTGGGGAATTCGGCGGAAGTTTAACTCATCAAGTTTGACGATTAGGTCGATTTTGAGGGACTAAGGATGGGAACCCGGCGCGGTGCTGCGCGCACTGACGGCGTTGCAGACGGTGCTGGTTGTGAAAACCCCGGCGGAGCCGGGGGCTGACGAGCCGGGCGGTAAAAAGGTAAGCGGAAGGCCGAGCGAGCCTTAACTAATTGAAAGTGTTCAATGGACGCGAACGGATTAACGCAGTTGGTTCTAGCTTTGGCAGTGGTGGCCGGAGCGCTCTGGGGATTCAACTCGCTGGTGGGCAAAGGACCGCGGGGCGCGGTCTGGCTACTGGCCGCGTGTTTATTCACGTGGGCCTCGATGCTGCCATTCGCCCTGCGCGATCCCGATGACTTGTCGCTGACGAAGAATGCCGCGCTGCTGGTGTTGATATTTCGCGCGTGCGGAGCGGTCGGCATTGCGGTCGGGCTATTCGACCTTTGGCAGAAGCGCACGACGCACGAACCGCACCCGATTGCGGACTTCGTCTTGAAGCAGCCGGCGACTTGGGGCGCCGTGATGGGCATCAATTTTTTTGCGTTGCTTTTTCAAGGCGCAATTCACAGCGCGCTCCTCGAGCGCTATTGCGCAAGTCATACGATTGAAATCATTGTGTTGAATGTGTTCTTCATTGGCCTCGCCGCGCTCATTCTGAGAGTGCTCGATATCGCAGGCCAGTTTCCGACGCTCAATCTCGAATTGCTAAGCCCGATCCCGGCGGGTGGAAATACGGTGGGCGACTGCACCGCGCTATTGGCGCAGTTGGAAGAGCGACCGGCAATTCGCGAATCGTTCCTGGTGCGGCGTCTGCATGACGCTCTGGACTTCGTGCTGCGCAAGAACTCGGCCGACGACCTGGAGCCGCATTTGCGGCATTTGGAAGAAGTCGAATCGATGCGCGTCAACGGCGCGTACGCAATGGTGCGGATCATCATTTGGGCGATCCCGATTCTTGGTCTGCTGGGCACGGTAATCGGTATCACGATTGCCGTGGCAAATTTGAACCCGGAGACGCTCGAAGAATCGATGACGAAGGTTACGCACGGCTTGGGCGTCGCGTTCGACCATACAGCCACCGCGTTGTCGTTCACAATGCTCCTCATGTTCACGAAAGCGGGCGTCGAGCGGGTTGAAGACTCACTGCTGGGGAAGGTGGACGATCGGGTTTCGCGCGAGCTTGTGGGCCGATTCCAGCAAACGGGGACTGGCGACGACCCGAATGTCGACGCGATTCGCCGGATGACGGGCCAAGTTGTGGTGGCGATTGAAACGCTTGCCGGTCGGCAGGCGGAGATTTGGAAGAGCACGATCGACGGCGCTCACCAGCAGTGGACCGATATGAGTGTTGGTGCGGTCCGCACGCTACGAGATTCCTTCTCGAACGCGGTAAAAGATGGTATTGATCGACACACGCAGTCTTTCAATCAAGGTGCTCAGCAGCACGTCGAACGATTAATCTCGAGTACGGCGCAACACGCGGAGCAATTGGATCGGAGCTCGCGGACGACGTCGGAGCGACTGCGCGAAGGACTGGAAAAATTGGCGGAGTTGCTTATCGACGCACTCGAACGTCATGGCGAAGTGCTAACGGCGAGCGAAAAAGAGATGGCGGCAGAAAATCGGCAGCATCTTTCGGAAGTCGAGACGGCGCTCGGCGCGGCGATGGTGAATGCCTCGGAGCGGCAGGAGCGGCTGATCAACCAGAGTGAGAATCTGCTGAAAGAGATGCAAATTGCGCTTGTCGAAGCGGCCGGCGCGACGGTCGAGCAGCAGGAGCAGCTAGTTCGCCAGGGTGACATCCTGCTGAAGGTGGTTGACGCCACGGGGCAGATTCAGCGGTTGGAAGATTCGCTGTCGCAGAATTTGAGCACCGTTCAGAGAGCACATAATTTCGAGGAAATGGCGATCAATTTGTCGGCCGCCATTCAGTTGTTGAGTGCCCGTTTGGGCCAGCCGTTCGGCGTCCGATCCCGGGAGGTCGCTGGCGGAGACGCTGCCAGCCAAGCCGCATGAGCCGCGCGAGAGTTCACGAAGTCTCAAGCCCGATTTCGCTGTTTCCCTTCATCGGGATTCTGCTGTGCACGATGGGCGCCCTGCTGGTCGTTCTCGTGGCCGTGAGTCGCGATGCGCGCGATAGTGCGCAGCGCGACGTAAAATCGAAGCGGGCGACGGTGCAGGCGGATGAAGGCACGAAAAAGAAGCTGGCGTACGTGCAGAAATACGTAGGGGTCCTGGACGACGTGCGAAGCGATGCAGAGCGCAAGCTCCACGATGAGCATCAGCACTTGAGCAACGTAGAAGATCATATTCGTCGTTTGCAAGATCAGATGAGATCGCTCCAGGCGGCGGCGATGGAATTGGAGGGCATGGAGCGCGAGCATTACGATGATCACGCTCAGGCCGATCGCGAGACGGCACGGCTGAATCAGCTGATCGATGAATCGAAGAAGTCAATTGAGAAGCTGCAAGAAGAGGCGGATAAGGCGCCGACTTCGTACGCGGTTGTGCCGTACGAGGGGCCGAATGGCACATATCGGCGCCCGATGTACATCGAGTGCGTGCGGGATGGAGTGATCTTGCAGCCTGAGGGGGTTCGCGTTCCGGCGGACGACTTGCGGCCTCCGTATGGCGCCGGCAATCCGCTGGCTTCTGTGTTGCGTGCGACGCGCGATCAACTTTTGCGGATCTATCCGAAAGAAGCGGGAAACCGCCAGACGGAGCCGTACCCGCTGCTTTTAGTTCGTGCGGACGGGCTCGTGAATTTTGATCGAGCGCGGCAGGCGATTGAAGGCGGCGATTTTGATCTGGGATTCGAGTTGGTAGAGGATAACTGGAAGCTCAAGTTTCCACAGGCCGATCCGCAGTTGGCTTCGCTCGAGCAACAGGCGCTGGAGCAAGCGCGAGTGCGACAACAACTGTTGGCGGAGGCGGCGCCGCAAGCATTTAAGAGCGAGGAAATTGAGGGGGACCGTTACGCCGAGGACGATGGACCGGGCGGAGAGTCGAGCGGCGGTGGATACGGCGGATCTGGCGGAGGCGGATATGGGAACGGTGGCTCGGGCGGCGGCAGCGGTGGCGGAAATGGGAGTGGCGGCGGCGGTGGTACCGGGGTTGGCGGAACTGGTGTGGGAAGCGGCGGTTCGGGGAACGGCGGCGGCGCATTAGCGGGTGGAAATGGGCTGCCAGGAAGTGATGGCGGAAACGGAATGCCCGGTGGACGAGGAATGTCAGGCAACGGTGGCAGTGGTGGTGGAATGCCCGGTGCGATGGGTGGCGGATCGAATGGGAACGGCGGCGGCGGCTTCGGTGGCGGTGGAGTTGGCGGCGCCGGGGGATATGGCGGCGGTTCGGGCGAAATTGCGGGAGGAAATGGCGGCGGGCCTGGCGGTGGTGTTGGAGGTGGCGGAAGCGGAGCTGGTGGCGGCGCGGGAAGCGAAGGTTCGGGTGCAGGCGATGGTGTCGGGATGCCGGGTGTCGCAGCGGTGGGTGGTGCAGGTGCGCCATCTGAAACGATTGCCGGTGCGGGGGCGAGCGGCCCTGGCGGCGATTCTGGTCCGGGAGAATATGGCGGCGCGCCGGCGGGGATGAGCGGCGGATCGGCGGGTGGAATGAGCGGCGGTTACGGCGGAGCGCCAAGTGGCGGAATGGCGGGCGGCGCCGGAGCCAGTGACGGAGGTGCGGGAGGCGCAGCCGGCGGGGCCGGCAGCGGCGGCGGTTCGCCGATGATGGCTTCTTCGGATCCGAGCATGCCGCCGGATGCGAATACGCAGCAGAGCGCGTCCGTGATGTACGGTGCGCAGCCGCCAGATGCATCGCACAACGTACACGACGACGACAAGCGTCATCACAGCTTGGCCGAGACGCGCGGCAAAGACTGGGCGCTCAAACAAAAACCGCCGCGGGCCACGGGCGTACGGCGCACGATTCGTGTGGTAGTCAGCCAAAATCAATTGCGCATTTTGCCGGAGGGGGCGACGCCAACTTCGGCGGGCGGCAGAGTGGTCCCAATGCAGGGCGACACGGTTCAATCGCTCGATGTGTTTGTGAAAGAGGTCCACGAGGACATCGACAATTGGGGCATGGCCGGCACCAATTTGTATTGGCGGCCAGTCATCGTGCTGAGCGTCGCTCCCCAAGGGGAACGGCGCGCGAACGACCTCGAACGGTTGCTAAGGAACAGCGGGCTCGAGCTGAAGACGGATGAGGTGGCCAACAACGCGACGAGGAAAGTTCAATGAAGCGCGTTGAATTAGAAGCCGACCAAATGCCGGGTCAGGACTCGTTCCTCGATGTCATTACGAACATCGTGGGCATTCTCATCTTGTTGGTGTTGGTGGTCGGGTTGCGAACGTCGCACTCGGTGCGAGATGTGCCTGACGCGCTGCAGGCGGAGCGGGCGCGCGGTGAAGCCGAGTATCAGCAAGCGTACAGCAGCGCACTTACCAGGCAACGCGGCGTGCAGGAATTGGTGGCGCGAGTTGGGAACACGCATAACGAGTCGGCGTTCCGCGAAAGCGAGCGAGACTGGCTAAGCACGAACGTGGCAGCAGCGGAAAACGAGATTAAGGAACGGCGGGCAAAGCTCACGGCCGATGGGCAGCGCGATTTCGATCAGCGGGAGAAGCTGGCGACGGCGCAGGCGACGTTGGATGAGATGACACGCGAGCAAATCGCACTGATGTCCCGCGATTCGAATACGGAACAGTTGGAATGCCAGCCCACGCCAGTAGCGAAGGCCGTTTCGGGCAAGGAGATTCATGTCCTGCTTTCGGACGACCACGTAGCCATCGTGCCGTTCGATGAGTTGCTCGATCAGATGAAGGAAGACGCTCGAGCCAACGTGTGGCGGATGAAACAGCAGAGCGGACTGGAGCGGACGATCGGCCCGATGAATGGCTTTCGGTTGAAATACTATTTCGTCCGCGAAGACGTTGTTGGGAAGAGTCAGGCGGGAACGTACATGACAGGGTCCGTATCGCGGTTCTCGCACTGTTACTTGTTGCCGGAGACGACGCCCGTTGGCGAACCGGCGAAAGAAGCACTGCAGCCGAACAGTGAATTCTTTCAACAGCTGCAACACCTGCGCCCGGACACGACGACGATTACGTTTTGGACTTATCCGGGAAATTTCGAGCGACTGCGCGAGCTAAAGCACGCGGTTCGTCAGATGGGGTTTCCGATTGCGGTGCGTCCCTTGCCGATGGGGATGCCGATCGGGGCGTCGCGGCACGGTAGCGATTCGCTTAGCGAATAGTAGCGGGGTAAAACCGCGGGCTTCCGCTTGCGGCTGGAGCATTATTAGCGAAGGTGTTTCACAGGGTGGCTAGGGCAACGCCCTAGTGCTTCGCAATACTCTGGGGCGTTGCCCCAGGCACCCAGCACGAGAATTTGAAAACGCCCTAGTCGAATTAGAGCGCGAGAACTAGCGTGAGATTTAGTTCGGTTGGGGCGATTCGTCGCTCAATAGGGTCGCCAAAGTTAGCTTCTCGAATTCCGCACGAGCGGCCTGCTCGCCGGCGAGAAGGGTCTCTGCAACGCGCTGACTGGCCGCGGTTGATACGAAATTCAATTCATGACGCCGACGGCTTTGCACCGTGTCGCCCGCGTCGAGAATATCGCGCAGCGTAATAAATCTCGGCGAGCGGGCGAGCGAATAGCCGCCCGCCACGCCACAGGATGAATCCAGCAGTCCGTGCTTTACTAGGCGGCGCAGAATCTGCAGCAGAAACCGTTCGGGCATATTCCCTTCGCGTGCGAGTTGACTGCACGGCACGGGCACGCCGGGCGGCGACTTGGCGAGCAATAACGAAGCGCGTAGCGCGTAGATATTGGATCGCGAGAGCTTGATCATGGTCTTGTCGCGTTCATATAAATCTGCTCGCGGATCAGCAATTGATATCATGGCAAACCAGCTGTGCGAGGAAGTGGCAGGGTTACGGGACATTTGTCTACCATCTTCGGCGCACGTGTCAAAATCAGAGCGGCGCGAGCGGAGTGTCACAGGTCTGTCACACCTGAAAGGCGCGTACGAGATGCCGCGATCGAAGTTCGAGGTGGGACGCGAAGTCGCGGCGGCGGCACTTACTTAAGCGGCTGTGGCCTTGGAATTAGGCAGCCATAGTGCGTGCAAGAACAGCAGGCACGCGCCGACGACAAGAAAAGAATCGGCGATATTAAAATTTGGCCACCGCCAATTGTCATTAGCCTGCCACAAGATCCAATCGCGAACCGCGTATATGGTCTGGCCGCCCTGAGCGATGCCGTGCAAGCCAAGCCGATCGTAGAGATTGCCCAGGACGCCCACCGTGACACAGGCCAGCGCAAACGTAAGCCACGGATCGCGGGCGGCGCGGTAGATGAAAAGCCAGGCGGGGATTGCAATGGCGGCGGCCACGCTCATGATGGCGAAGAGCCAGACTTTGCCTTGGCCAAAGCCGAAAAGCGCGCCCTCGTTCAGGCTGAGCTGAATGCCCACGTGACCAGTCCAGAGCCAGTGGATATCGCCGCTGCGCAGTTCCGGCGAGGCGAAACACAAGTGCTTTGTGATGAGGTCGATCGCCAGTCCGACGACGGCCGTGCCAGAATACAGCGCGTACCGGCTCCATGGAACGCCGAGGGCTCGGTCAGCGGCAGTCGGCCTCTCCGAGGCCATGATCGCTTCCATTTTTGATGGGACGCCGATGTATGCGATAGCTGGGCGCGGCCCGCAGGCGGCCGATTAACGCAAAACTTTAGGGTGGCTAGGGCCGCCATTCTCTTGCAACTCGGCGCATTTGATGCACACCGGGGTGTAAGGAATCGCATTGAGGCGAGCTTTCGAGATGACGCCTTCGCAATGCAGGCATTTGCCATAAGTACCGTCTTGAATGCGTTCCAAGGCGCCGTCGATGTGGTCGAGTGTGCCTTCGTCAGCTTCCATCAAGCCCAGCGTGAACTCCTGTTCGAAGTTGTCGCTGCCGAGCTCGGCCATGTGAATCGGCATGGCGTTGCTCTCGCTGCCTTCAATCCCCGATTTCCGTAAAGCGACTTCGGCCATGGCGGTAACGTCGCCACGCAACCGAGCGCGGGTCAGAAGGAGCTTCTCCTTGAACGCAATCATTTCGGTCTTCTTCATGTGGAATCTCCAGGCGATATCGCGCTTCGCCGCGAGGCCAATCTGCGTCCGGCGAAGACTCGTTATTCTAAGCCTGTTTTTTTGGGGTGTCTAGCAGTTGGAGCGGCGGCGGGAAACCACTTGTTTGGTTGTCAGTTTGGCTCGATTGCGATAAACTAGGTGGTAAGTCGTTCGCTGGCTTAGGGTTTGCCGCTTGCCGGGCGAACTATCGATGAGTTTTTCTGTCTCTGCTGGCGTGGCGGCGGCCAGGGTCACTAGTCGCCCGAGCGTGAACGTTGCGGCCGAATGAGGAATCTGCGGTGGCTTCGATGGTCTCGACGAAAACCGGCCTCGCGTTTCAGCGCTGCATCATGCCGGATTGCGCGGCGACGTACGATGTCGGCGAGGTGCTGACAAGCTGTCGGTCGTGCGGATCGCTACTGGATATCCAATACGACTGGGATTCGCTGCCGGCCCCGAGTTCACTAACCGATTTCGAAGCCAAGTGGACGCGTCGGCATGAACCGCTCGCTTTCAGCGGCGTATGGCGATTCTATGATTTGCTGCCGTTCGCGCCGACGAACAAGATCGTAACGATCGGCGAAGGGCAGACGCTGCTGCACTCTTCTGAAGGCTGTGCAAAGTATGTGGGCGTACAGCCAGGCAATCTGCATTTGCAGTACGAGGGGATGAACCCTTCGGGCAGCTTTAAAGACAACGGCATGACCGCGGCGTTTACGCACGCCCATACGATCGGCGCGAAGCGGGCGGCGTGTGCATCAACCGGCAACACGAGTGCCTCGCTGGCATTGTATTGCGGTGTCAGCAAGTTGATGCAGGCCGTGATTTTCATCGGCTCGGGCAAGATTTCCTACGGGAAGCTGTCGCAAGCGCTCGATTACGGCGCACTCACGATTCAGATCGCGGGCGACTTCGATGACGCCATGCTGCGCGTTCAGCAGGTGAGCGTGAAGCAGGGCATCTACCTGGTAAACAGCATCAACCCGTTCCGGCTCGAAGGCCAGAAGACGATCATGTTTCGGGTGCTCGAGGCACTGCGGTGGCGCGTGCCGGATTGGATCGTGGTGCCGGGCGGAAATCTGGGAAACAGCAGCGCGTTCGGCAAGGCGTTTCAAGAGCTGCATCAACTGGGGCTCATCGATCGCGTACCGCGGTTAGCGGTCATCAACGCGGCTGGCGCAGACACACTGTATCAGCTGTATGAAAAGCGTGGCGTGCGGTGGAACAACGGTCGACCCGATGCGAGCGCTATCAATAACTATTACGCCGAGATGGATGACGCGAATCGGCGGGCATCGACCATCGCGAGCGCAATTGAAATCAATCGGCCGGTGAATTTGTATAAGTGCCTGCGAGCGCTGGAGTTTTGCAATGGCATGGTTCGCGAGGTGACAGACGAGCAAATGCTCGATGCCAAGGCGCAAGTCGGGGCGAACGGTTTGGGCTGCGAGCCGGCGAGTGCGGCGAGCGTTGCGGGCGCCAAGATGCTGCGAGAGGAAGGCGTTATCGCGCCGAGTGAGAAAGTCGTGTGCATTCTTACCGGCCATCAGTTGAAGGACCCCACCGCTACGGTGGCCTATCACACGCACGATCAGAATGAGTTCAATCGCGTATTGGGGAGCCGCGGCGTTAGCCGGGCGGCGTTCGCGAACCGCGCTATTCAAGTGGAAAACAATCTCGAAGAAATCGTTCGCGCGATTGAATTGAATAGCTGATCAGTAGCCGGGCCATTTTGGGCAG
>DATBAY010000637.1:0-6252 GCA_036271295.1 Lacipirellulaceae bacterium
CGGCACATGTTTGAAAAGATTCCGTCGCCCAATTTTGGCCTCAACTACGATCCTTCGCACTTAGTGATGCAGTTGATTGACCCGATCGCACCGATTCGCGAATTCGGTCCGCGCATTTTCCACACGCACGCCAAAGATATGCGTGTCGACCGGCGGGTGCTGAACGACGTCGGCTCGCTCGTCCCGCCGATGACGCGCAGCACCGCCAAAATCCCGGGCCTGGGCGATGTCAACTGGGGCGCGTGGATCGGGGCGCTGACCGATGCTGGCTACGACGGCCCGGTCTGCGTCGAAGTGGAAGACGAAGCGCCCGTTTTCCACGGTTCGCTCGAAGGACGCCAGCGTTCGCTCCGCATCAGCCGCAATGTGCTGCGGCCGCTCATCGCTTAGCGCATAATATCGATTGCTATTTAGCCCCCCGGCCGTTGGCCGGGGGGCTAAATAAGAAACCGTGCCTCATTGCGAACCGGCCGTCATGACACTCAGCGCAAAATGGATCGAAGGCATAGGGCCGGATAGCTCGGTCGAAGATGCTGCGCGCCGCGCATTGGAACCCCGGCTAGCTCAAGTGATGCACTTGCTGCCGATGGCAGCCCATCTGGCAGAGCACGATATCGAGCATGTTCATCGCTTGCGCGTGGCAACGCGCCGTGCGGGCGCTGCACTCAAGCTCTTTGGCGCTTGCCTAGGTCAAAAGCCGCGTCGGTGGATGAAAAAGCGTCTGCGAAAAATCCGTCGCGCCGTGGGCGATGCACGCGATCTCGATGTCCTTGCCGATCGCCTTACGCGCGAATATGGCGAAGTCGTCGCACCCATCGTCGACCTTGTGATGAAAGATCGTGCCGCTGCTCAGCCAGCGATTTTGGATGTCGCGCGGCAAAGCAGTCATCACGACGACTTCGCCACTCACACAGCAAAACTGCTTGCCGAAATCAAGCCGCCAATCGCAAAGCACTCGCCCGATCGGACGCTTACTTATGCCGGGTGGTCCCGCGACCAATTCGTCAGCGTGGCGGATGAGTTTCTCGCCGCGTTCCCAGTCGCCGAGTCGACCGCAGCCGATCTACACCAGTTTCGTATTCGCGCCAAAGCGCTGCGGTATGTCATTGAGTTGGTGGCTCCGGTTTTTCCAGCGAATACCCGCCGCCGGCTGTATCCGATTGTCGAAAAACTCCAGGAACGACTAGGCACGTCGCAAGACCACGTTGCCGCAATTAGTCGCTGCCAAGCCTGGGCAGCAGCGTCGCACGACAGTCTCGTCCTTGAAACGCTGCGCGAGCTAAGCGAAGCCGAGCAGAAGGGTTTCGCAGACTCGGTCGGGCTATTTCACGCGTGGTGGAATGACGATCGCGCCGCACTCGTCCACACACTCCTGGCCGAGGCGACGCAGCTTACGGATCGCCCTGCAGATATTCCCCAAACGTCACCGATCGATTGACGGCTTGCGCCAACCGCTGCAAGTATTCGGTGCGAGCGATCTGCGTCGCTCCCAAGCTGCCGGTGTGCGGCGTCCATTGTTGGATATCGAGCAATTCGTAACTTCTGACTCTCAGATGTGCCACGAGCGCCGCCACGGCAACTTTCGAAGCATCTGTCACACGGTGGAACATGCTTTCGGCGGCGAATAAAGCGCCGATGGTTACACCGTACGTGCCGCCTGCGAGTACGCCGTCCTGCCACACCTCCACACTGTGCGCGTGGCCTAGCTCATGCAGCCGGCAATACGCGGCGACCATGTTCGGCATGAGCCACGTGTTGTCTGTCCGATCGCCGGCCGTCGCACATCCGAGAATGACGCCGCGAAAATCCCGATCGCAACTAACGGTGAACTTACCGCTGCGAATCGTCCGTCGCAGCCGCCGCGCAACGTGCAGGCCATCGAGCTCGATCACGGCTCGCGGATCGGGCGACCACCACGCGGTCGGGTCGTCCGCCCACATCGGCCAGGGGAAAATTCCGTGGCGATAGGCGTCGAGCAGCCACTCTGGCGATAGCCGACCGCCCACGCACAGCAGGCCGTCCGCGGTGGTCGCCGTCGGCGGCGGAAAAAATTGCGGCACCGCCAGTCCCTCAGGCGGCGGCCCGATCGGCACGTCGACCGGCACGAATAATTCATCACTTTCGCTCGTTTCGCCGTCCATTCATCCGAGCATAGCGTCCGCCTGTGACACGGTGTACTACTTTGCCATTTAAGCCGTTTAAAACGGTTCCGCGCGGCACGAATCGTAACTTCTAGGCACTGCGAGCACGTCCCGTCCAATCGCCTTTTTCCCCGGGCGATCTTATAATCGTGGTGAGCACTATGCGAACCGCCGCTCCCGTGGTCGCCAATGCTCGAGCGCGAGATGATTTAATGGACGACGCCCTCTACGCTTCGGCACACGCCGCCCCGGTGGAAGCTGTTCCGGCACTGCCGGTGCCGCCACGCGAGCAACTATCGAGCAGTTTAGGCGCCGCCCCCCCGGCATCGCCGGCTCGCGAATCGGCTGTCTCGCGGCATCAAACGGGCGCGCTCTGGATTTTGCTGTTGGCGTTTATCTTGCTCCTCGTCGGGCCGTTCCTCGTCGGGCGGTTCGTCTACGAAAAAACGTACAACGAATTGAAGGCAGGCTACGACGCTGCCACCGGCACGCTCGGCGCCATCAAGCCGCGGCTTAACGACCTGGAACTGGCGTCGCGCCTGGTCGCCAAACGAGTCGAGCCCAGCGTCGTCAGCATCACGCGCCCGACGGGCCGAAACTTGGATGGCCAGGGCTCGGGTGTCATTGTCGATAAAGCGGGCTTCATCATTACGAACTTTCACGTCGTCAACGGCACCGATAACGTTGAAGTGCGGCTCAGCGATCGCCGCGTTACCGATGGCCGCGTGGTCGGCGCCGACGCCATGACCGATATCGCCGTCCTGAAGATCGATTTGGACAATCTCGTCCCGGCCGAATGGGGCGACAGCGACAAGCTCGAAGTTGGCGACCTCGTATGGGCCCTCGGCAGCCCGTATGGGCTCGACAGCAGCCTTACGTTCGGCATCGTGAGTGCCAAGGCCCGCCGCAGCGGCAGCTACATCAGCCGCAGCCCCTATCAGGAATATTTGCAAACAGATGCCGCCGTGAATCCGGGCAATAGCGGCGGCCCGCTGGTGAACATCGAAGGCCAAATCATCGGCATCAACGCCGCGATCTTTGGCAGTGCTTATCAAGGCATCAGCTTTTCGATTCCCAGCGCGATTGCTAAGGACCGCTATGAAGAACTCAAATCCAAAGGCCATGTCGACCGCGCTTGGTTGGGTATTCTGCCCATGGAAGTGCCCGACAGCATGCGCACCAAGCTTGGGCTGGGACTTGGCGAAGGTGTTTACGTCGGAACCGTTGAGGCTGACTCGCCGGCCGGCCGGGTCGGTGTTCACAAGGATGACGTCATCCTCAAGTGGAACGATCATGTCGCCAACGACCCAACGCTGTTGAGCCGCGCGATCGCCGCGACCGAAATCGGGTCCACTGCGAAGCTCGTGCTCGTTCGCGCCGACGACCAACAGAAGACAGAGCTGACGCTGGAAGTCAAAGTCGAACACCGCCCCAAAGACGAAGACGAACGCTAGTATCTTGGCGAATGTGGTTCATTCGCCACTTCGTCGGCAGGCCCCGGCTCCGCCGGGGGTTGTGGCACGCCGGGCAATGTGTTGACATAGAGTTATCCGCAGTTCGACCCCCGGCAGAGCCGGGGGCTGCCTATCCTGTCGACGCGAAACTTTTATTCGTGCGCAACGTCTCACGGTCATCGGACGACAATCATGAGTTTCGGCCCGGCCTTCGATGCCAAAGAGCAAGTTCGGCAGGCGATCGACATCGTCGATCTCGTTGGCAGTTACGTGCAGCTGCGTCGTAACGGCCGCAACTTCGTTGGTATCTGCCCGTGGCACGACGACAGCCGTCCCAGTCTCCAAGTAAATCCCGACCGGCAGTCGTTCAAATGCTGGGTCTGCGACTACGGCGGCGACGTGTTCAGCTTCGTCATGCGCTCCGAGAACATGGAGTTCCGCGAAGCGCTCGAGTTCCTCGCCGAGCGCGCGGGCATCGAACTCAAGCGTCAGCCACAATTCGCCAGCGAATTCGAAGGCGGAACGCCGCGGCCTGAAGACGACAAACGCACGCTCTATCGCGTCCTCGCCTGGGCTGAAGACCAGTTCCACCGCTGCCTCCTACACGGTCCTGAGGGCGAACCGGGCCGCGCTTACTTCGCTGAGCGCGGCATCAGCCAGGAAATGATCGAAAAGTTCCATCTCGGCTATGCCCCCGTGGTCCAACGCTGGGATTGGCTCCTGGACCGCATGCGCAACAGCGAGTGGTCGCCGGGCTTGCTGGAACGCGTCGGCCTTCTCCGTCGCAAAGAGCTCGGCGGCGGCCACTACGATTGGTTTCGCGGCCGCGCCATGTTCTCGATTCGCGACGCTCGCTCACGCCCGATCGCCTTCGGCGGCCGTGTGCTACCAGAGCTAGCGGACGAAAAGTCGGCCAAGTACATCAACTCGCCCGAAACGCCTCTCTTCTCCAAGAGCCGCGAACTTTATGCGCTCGATGTGGCCCGCGACCACTTCAAAAACGACGGCGGCGCGATCGTCATGGAGGGCTACACCGACGTGCTCATGGCGCAACAACATGGCATCACCAACTGCGTTGCGGTGCTTGGCACGGCGCTCGGCGAACGCCATTTGCAACTCCTGCGCCGCTACACCGAAACGATCACGCTCGTGCTGGATGGCGACGCGGCCGGTCGTCGTCGCACGAACGAAATTCTGGACGCGCTGCTGGCATTATTCGAAAAAAATTCTGTCGATCTTCGGATTCTGACCTTGCCAGAGGGTATCGATCCGTGTGATTTTATTGCTACACATGGAAGTGACTCGTTCCGCGCTTTGCTCGCTCATGCGGTCGACGCCCTGGAACACAAATTCAGATCAGTGACCAACGGATTGGACACTCTCAACGACACACATCGTTCCTCGCAAGCCGCCGAGCAATTGCTCGCGACGCTTGCGCAGATTCGTCCGCAAGCCAGCGGCGCCTCGTCGCAAACGCTGCTTCGCGAAGAGCAGATGCTCAGCCGCATCTCGCGCCAGTTCCACCTCCCGGAAGAAAAGCTCCGCAGCCGGCTCATCGCGATTCGCCAAGAAGCGCGCGGTCGCCGCACGTCGCCATACTCGGCCGAGGAGCGCGAAGCCAACGGCGAGTCGCTCGATTCGCGCTCGAACATTCCGAACAACATTTCCGAGCTGCCAACGTGGGATCGCTCACTGCTGGAGCTAGTAATCCTCGACCCGAGCTACCTGGCCCGAGTGGCCGACGTCATCGACCCAGCATCGATTTCATCGCCTGTCGCCCGTCGCATTTTCACGGGTCTGTGCCGCCTGGCAGAGCAGGGGATGCACGAGGATTTCGGCCGCCTGCTGGCCGCCTACGACGAACCCGAAATGAAAAACCTGCTCGTGCAGCTTGATGAATCGGCAGCGAATAAGACGAAAGCCGACCGCGAGCGCTGGCTCGCCGACTTGTTCGACTCGCACAATCGCCGCGGCGAAGAGCAATCGCGCCGCGCCACCCTCGCCGCCGCCCGCCAAAGCGACGACGAGGACGCCATGCGGCTACTCGCTCAATCTCTCGAACAAAACCGAACCAAGCATCTCAGTGAATACGAAAGGAGAAAGAAGTAAGGCGTAAGGCATTAGTCGTTAGGCCTAAGTACGGAATTCTCTTCCGGGACTTAAGCCTTACTCCTCAAGCCTTAAGCCTTAAGCCTACGACGCCCGGCGCAGCACACCCTGTTTACGGATGAACAGGACCTCCGTCGGTGATGCCTCGCTTGCGTTCCCGCACGCAAGCCGGGCAATTCGCCCCCCTCAGACCAGCCGCGCACGATGCGTGGGAGGAGCCGAACGATGTTACAACGTATTGATCTCGCCCTGCAAGAACTCGTCAAGAAAGCCAAAGCCGAAGGCAAACTCACTTACGAAGAAGTCAGCGCTCTTCTTCCCGATGAAATCGAAGGCACCGATCGAATTGATGCCGTTCTGAGCGCAATCGATGGTCTCGGCATCGAACTGGTCGATGGCCCCGACGCCAACCGCCGCGATCTGGCCGAGCATGAACCGAGCGCCGAAGGCGATCGCGCCTTTGTACTTGCCGATGGCATGCCGGCAGGCTCGAGCGATCCGATCCGGATGTATTTGTCGCAGATGGCGAACATCCCGCTGCTGACGCG
>DATBAY010000638.1:0-5943 GCA_036271295.1 Lacipirellulaceae bacterium
CTCCGCAGGATCCTGACACGCGCTCGCGAAT
Source organism: Lacipirellulaceae bacterium (assembly GCA_036271295.1). Taxonomy (GTDB): domain Bacteria; phylum Planctomycetota; class Planctomycetia; order Pirellulales; family Lacipirellulaceae; genus JABDGM01. Next base: position 32 of record DATBAY010000638.1, read on the forward strand.
CCACTTACCTTATTGGTTCAGAGAATCTACACCTTTGTGAGCGGCCGCGTGGGTCAGCTCCTATCGAACAGGAGATCCAATGGTTGTGTTGATTGCAGTGTTGTTGGCGGTGACATCCTCGTTGGCGGTTTCGTCGTCGGAGGAGACCAAGCCTTCCAAAGACGACATCAAGCTTTCCAAAAACGAAACCCGCATGATCGAGGCCATCAACAAGTATCGCGCCGGCCACGACCTGCCGCCGCTGACGATGGACCCCACGCTCATGAAAGTTGCGCGCTACCGCGTCCCGTACTTCACACACAATTACCAAGGCCGTTGGATTTGGGACGAGGCCAAGCGATTTGGCTTCAACGGCTTCGCCACCGACGATTTATCGCAAGGCGATGAATCCCCCGAAGAAGCAGTCGACGGCTGGGCCCATTCCCCCGTCGGCCACGCCCAGCAAATGCGCGGCCTCTTCAAAATGAACGGCAAATTCGTCGACTATCACTTCGACAAAGTCGGCGTCGCCCAAAGCGGAAAGAATTACATCGCAATCTTTGGCAAGCGGGATGAGTGAGGTGGCATTTAGAGACCGCGTGCGCGATTGATGCCGATGCGGTGGTCACTTGATCGGTTTTTAACGGCGACCGCGTAAAGTTATTGGCGATGGGCCGCCGTTTTCGCAAATGTTGCGGTGGCGAGTTACAATAGCCGTCGAACATTGACGCGCTCTTTACCAGGGATTGTCGCCAATCGACACCGGCGAACTTTTCAGACGGTCGTAGTTTAAAGTTGAATCTCAGCCGAATCAAAAGCATTGGAATATTTGCCGGGCGCAGTCTTAGGCGATCAGTTTCGTGGCTCGCATCTACTCAACCGGAGGCAATTCACAAAAGTTTAAGTCGACTATGGCAAAGACCTTGGATACCTCTCTTTGTCTTTACAGGTGTAATCATTGTTGAATTCTCCTTCGATTCGTTTTACATCTTGGACGTAGGAAGGACGATTCCAGTGGAGAAAGTTACTTGGCTTGATCCACACGAGAACACTGCGGCAGCGGTAAAGGAAGTGACGGCACGGATGCTTATCGAGATGACCGACATGCTTGAGGCGGTTGCCGCTTGCTGGGTGCTCTACGTCTCACTGACTACGTTTGCAAGATTTTGGTCGTACGTTCGGACCCGGGACAAAGTCATCTTGGGCGCGTTCCTCGTGCTCGGCACGCTCGCATATTTGGTTTTATGGTTCGATTTATTCGACCTACTTCCAAACCCATTCACCGACTCCACATTGATGGAAGCGTTTCAAGACAAGGCATGCTCCTTAACAAGTAGAAGTGATTTCGGAGGAAAGATTGCCGCCTACTTGGACTACCCAACGCACGTCGCGCTGATTGCCGTAGCTTTCGTGGCGGGTATCGTAGCGGCCAAACCAAAAACCGACGATTCCGACGTAAGAGAAGGACTGAATGCCCTAACTAATCTGCTTCTTCCGAGCGCTTTTCTGGTTGTAATTCACGTGGTTACCACCGGCAGCGTAATGCTGTGGCCTGCGGAACTGCTCCCAACAAGTGATTCCACGTTAGTAACAAAATTAGCCGTCGCGATGACACTAAACTGCGCCGTATTTTACACGGTGCTTTTAATCGGCCTACACATGCCTGCCGTTCACGCCGTAACTACGCAGGCGAGCGAACTCGAGGTGTTGTCGCACATGCCAATTAAAGCGCGATACGAATGGTTAACGAAGCGAGAGTTGAGTGACAACTGGACTCAGTATTATGCAAGAATAGGAACGGTATTATCGCCTCTTATTGCAGGGATTCCGCTAGTGAAACTATTAACTTTCATCCTGAGTCGATCCGTCCGACAAAAGGATTACAAAGTTGGAGTTTTTTAGCCCTAAAATCGGCCGCGAGCTGGAATACCTGGCAGCCGAAAGGTGAAAATCGCCCGACCGGGACGGGCAATGTTTTCGATTCAACGGCAATCGATTCAAATCTTTCGAATGCCCGATTTTCCTTTAGCACTTCGAGCGCTCCGCCGTTGGGCGATTTTCAACGCCGCATCGATCTTGTCCACCGTGCGAACATTCGGCGAGTGCTTGCCGGTCTCAAGTCGGCACAGCGTCTCTTGGCGTACGCCGGCCAGCTTAGCTAACTCTTGCTGTGTGAGGCCCAGAGCAGTTCGCTCCTTGATAATATCGCGAGCTATCGACACGCGCGCGAACTCCAGCGCCGGCCGATTGCCCTTGGAATCCGCTTCCGGCCAATCTGGAAGCCTCTTACTGTCGGCCGATTGTTCCAATGCGCGCAAACGCTCGTACTCGGAGCGCTCCAACACAACGAATTCCATACCATCTAGTTTCAAAGATTGAACTTGGGTACTCATATATCCATTCCGCTATTCATAAAATCGGTCCCGATGCCCGATTTTTTCGACCGTAACTATGTTCTCCGTCACACAGAACTGAACACGATAATCTCCGGTCCTCATCCGATAGCGCCCAGCGAGTTCACCTCGTAAAGGCTTCGCGCCGCTAACCTGGGGCCATCGACGCAATCGCTCCAAAAGATGGTACAGGCGCGCACGAATCGGCCGGGGAAGTTCAAGTAACTGCGCCTGCGCATCCGACGTCAACTCGACCTTCACCATCTACTAAACCTTAGGCTGATATGACAGATTTGTCAATTCCGAGGTGGCCAAAAATCGTCGTCGACTTCCTTGTTCGAAATCGTTACATTCGGACGATTGGGGTACTGTACATAAACCCACTAATCCGTTCCAGAGCTTGTCATCCGAGCCGCAAAGTGACCAAAAAACACCAACTGGAAATGAAAGTCAATCCATCGAATTTTGCTCGCCCCGAGGCGCGGCGCGCTCTGCGATTACAGAGCCACCGACAATCCGCGCCGCGCAAAATACACCGATTCTGCACGCGTTTTGTGGGGCCCCTAACCAGCGCGCAATTCGATCTTCATAGGGCGCAACTACTTAAAACGTGGCGACCGACCACGACCCGCGCAAAATCCCAGCGCGCTGTGGCCCCTGCGACGTGCGCGAACTCGCGCATCAAACGAAGCGAGCTATGTCTTCGTCACCGCGAGCAAAAAACTCGGTTTCAGCGGCTCGAACGACAACCGATCCAACTGATCGGTCCCGCGAGCGAGATTGATCATCCACACCCGCGCGTCGGCGGACGAACTCTTCAGCGTTTCGCGCAGTTCCATCAGGTGATCGACGCTCGTCGTGTTCACCACCAAGCGGCCACGCGGCCGCAACCGATTGAAAGCAGCCTGCGAGATCCGCGTCACTTCGCGGCCGGCGCCGGCGACGAAGACGGCGTCGGGGTCGGGGAGTTCTTCAAAAATTTCGGGGGCACGGCCGAGGACGGCGTTCACGTTCGCCACGCCGAAGCGTTCGGCGTTTTGTTGGATGAGGCCGTGGTCTTCGGCCTCCATTTCGATCGCGTGGACCTGGCCATCGTGAGCCATTTGGGCCGCTTCGACGCTCACCGAGCCGCTGCCGGCGCCGATGTCCCACACAATGCTGCTGGGGGCGATGTCCATTTGCGCGAGCGCGATCGCACGGACTTCGGCCGGCGTGAGCAAGCCGAGCTTCGGTTTCGATTGCAGGAACGCTTCGTCCGGGTTGCCGAACAGGCGGCGGCCGACGGCGTCGCGCGGGCGATCGGGGGCGTCCGGGTCGCGGACGAGGACCATCACATTGAGCGGGTCGAATTTTTGGGCCGCGATTTCCGAGAGCTTGCCGCGCGTGACGCGCTCGTCCCGGGCACCGAGGTTTTCGCACACGTAGGCGGTGAAGTAATCGATGCGGCGATCGAGCAGGGCCTTTGCCACTTGCGGCGGGCCACAGCTATCGGTCGTGAACATGCCGACTTTTTGGGCCGTGCGGATTTTTTCGAGCACCGAGTCGAGCGGGTGTTTCGCGAGGTCGGTGAGGTACGCTTCCTCCCACGTTTCCATCACGCGGGCAAACGCAAGCTGCATGCTCGACACATGCGGGACGACGATGAACCGCTCCTTGCCGAGCTTGTCGCACACGTACCGCGCGAGGCCGTAGAACATGGGGTCGCCATAAAGCAGCATGACGACGCGCTTGCTCGCGGCTTTTTCAATCGTGGCAACCAACGCGTTCAGGTCGCTCGTGATCGCGTGCCGTTCGGCGTTCGATTTCGGCACAAGGTCGAGTGTGCGATCGGTGCCGAGGACGACTTCCGCATTCGTGATCAGTTCGCGCACATTGTTCGGGAGGGCTTCGAGGCCGTCGTCGCCGATGCCGATGACGTGGATTTTCGCAGACAAGGGACTTGGCGGTGGGGTCTTAGTGCTTGGGTTCGTAGACGCCAATATATCAGAGTCGGGAACGCATGCTTAGGGTTCACCAACAGCAAAAAAATAGCCGGCGAGGTACGCTCGCCGGCTTTAGATCTTCGCTGCCACATTTTACAGCACTTATTCCGCCACGTAACAACGAAGCGTTCGCCCATCGAGCAGGATCGGGTCTTTCGCGAGGGGTGGGCCGTCGGCATTAGGGTAAATGTCGTCCGGTGTGTGGGCCGCGGTATCAATGAACAGCCGCCACTTGATATTGGCCGCGGGGGTTGGTGGTTTGAACTCGTACGGGTTTGGCCCGCTGTGAAGCATGATCAGAACCGGGCGGACCAATGGATCGGTCAGGCCGCTCGTGCCAAGCAGGCACGTGAGGCTCGAGCCGGGGCTTTCCCATTTCACGGGTGTGCCATCTGGGTTGAACCAGCTGACATCGGGCAGTTGGCCCGGCTTCGTCGCTTTGCCAGTGAGGAAAGCGCCGCGACGCACATTCGGTTGCCGACGTCGAAACGCGTTGAGCCCTTGCACGAAACGGAGCATCTCGGCGTTCTTTTCGACCAGGCTCCAATCGAACCAGGCCGTCGAATTGTCCTGGCAATAGGCGTTGTTGTTGCCGCGCTGTGTGCGGAGAACTTCATCGCCGCTCGAGATCATCGGCACCCCTTGGCTCAGCAAGAGCGTGGCCATGAAGTTTTTCGCTTGGCGTTGGCGGAGATCGACGATGCTCTTGCGGCGCGTGGGACCCTCGACGCCGTAGTTGCTGCTGTTGTTGGTATTGTCGCCGTCGCAGTTGTCCTCTTTGTTGTCGAGATTGTGCTTCCGCTCGTAACTGTTGAGGTCATTAAGCGTGAAGCCGTCGTGCGATGTGATGAAGTTGATGCTGTGGTACGGGCGGCGGCCGCTCGGCTGATAAAGGTCGCTCGAACCGGCGAGGCGGGTGGCCATCGGGCCCGTTTGGCCCCAGTCGCCCTTCCAGTAGCGGCGGATGTCATCACGATAGTGACCGTTCCATTCGGCCCAACGCTGGTTGGCGAAGGAGCCGACCTGGTACGCACCGGCGGCATCCCACGCTTCGGCGATGATCTTCGTATCGGCGAGCATGGGGTCTTCGGCGATCAGCTCGACCATCGGCGGGTTTGGAACGAGTTCGCCCTTGGTGTTGCGGCTGAGCACCGACGCCAGATCGAAGCGGAAGCCATCGATATGGTAATTGTGCACCCAGTGTCGCAGGCAGTGGAAGATCATCTCGCGGCAAATCGGGTGATTGCCGTTCACCGTGTTGCCGCAACCACTGAAATTCTTGTACGTGCCGTCGTCGTTCAGCATGTAATAGACGCGGTTTTCCAGGCCTTTGAACGCGAACGTGGGCCCGGTGTGGTTGCCTTCGGCCGTGTGGTTGAAGACAACGTCGAGAATCACTTCGATGCCCGCGGCATGGAGCGAGCGGACCATTTCTTTGAACTGCCGCACCTGGTCGCCCGGCTTGTTGCCGCTCATGTACCCACGATGGGGCGAGAAGAACGACATGGGGTCGTAGCCCCAATAATACGGGCGGATCGGTTTCGTGCCATCCGGTTCT
>DATBAY010000639.1:0-6521 GCA_036271295.1 Lacipirellulaceae bacterium
TGCGGTGCGAGGTTTTCCAAGAATGGGGGTTCCTGGATGTAGGTGCTGTCCTTATCCCAATCGTAGAGCTGGCCTTCGCTGGTTTTGATGGCGTTCCACTTAGGGTTTTTGTTCCACACGTCGCCGTATTGATTCTCGAACATTTCTGGCAATACGGACTTTTCGACGACGGACTGCACTTCGCTGTGCGTTGGCCAAATGTCGCGCAAATAGACCGGTGAGCCGTTCGTGCCCGCGCCGATGGGTTGCCTTTCGAAGTCGATATCGGTGGTGCCGGCCAGCGCGTAGGCGACGACGAGCGGCGGGCTGGCGAGGTAGTTGGCTTTCACATCGGGGTTGATGCGGCCTTCGAAGTTGCGGTTGCCGGAGAGGACGCCCGCGACGACGAGGTCGTTCTTCTTAATTGCTTCGGAAATCGGCTCGGGCAACGGACCGCTGTTGCCGATGCAGGTGGTGCAGCCGTAGCCGACGGTATAAAAGCCGACCTTTTCGAGGTAGGTTTCGAGCCCGGCTTTTTGGAAATAGTCGGTGACGACACGCGAGCCGGGGGCCAGGCTGGTCTTCACGTGTGGTGGAACTGTGAGACCCTTCTCGACGGCTTTTTTGGCGAGCAGGCCGGCGGCGACCATCACGCTGGGGTTGCTGGTGTTCGTGCAACTGGTGATCGCGGCGATGACGACGTCGCCGTGTTTGACGTCGAACAGTTTTTCGTTCCACTTCACGGGAATGCCGCTGAAACCCGGATCCGGCGCGGCCGGCGTTGCATGGGCGGCGTGCTTGGGTTCGATCTTGTGGCCGCCTTCGCCTTCCCAGCGGCCTTCGGGCGAGCCGTTGCTGATATCGCGCTTACCGTAGACCGTGGTGAGCGCTTCGCGCCAGGCGGGCTTCATTTTTGAAAGCGGGATTCGGTCTTGCGGTCGCTTGGGACCGGCGAGGCTGGGTTGAACGGTGCCGAGGTCGAGCTTCACCACCTTCGTGAACGTGGGGACTGCAGCACGATCGGTGCGGAAGAGGCCTTGCTCCTTAGAGTAGCGCTCGACGAGTTCAACTTCTTGTTTCGTGCGGCCGGTTTGGCGGAGATAGCGAAGCGTTTGGTCGTCGACGGGGAAGAAGCCCATCGTGGCCCCGTACTCAGGCGACATGTTGCCGATGGTCGCGCGATCGGCGACGGCCATCGTGGAGACGCCGTCGCCGAAGAATTCGACGAATTTGCCGACGACTTTTTCTTTGCGGAGGATTTCGGTGACGGTGAGCACCAGGTCGGTGGCGGTGGCTCCCGGCGGGAGTTGGCCGGTAAGTTCCATGCCGACGACTTCGGGCAGCAGCATGTAAATCGATTGGCCGAGCATGACGCCTTCGGCTTCGATGCCGCCGACGCCCCAGCCGACGACGCCGAGGCCATCGATCATGGTGGTGTGGCTATCGGTGCCGACGCAGGAATCGGGGAAGGCGACGGGGCCGTTTTTGTCCTTACCGATGAAGACGACTTTAGCCAGGTATTCCAAGTTCACCTGGTGCACGATGCCAGTACCGGGCGGGACGACGCGGAAGTTGTTGAACGCTTTCTGACCCCAGCGGAGGAATTCGTAGCGCTCGCGATTGCGCGAGAATTCCATGTCGATGTTGAGGTCGAGGGCGTCGGCGGAGTTGAAGTAGTCGACTTGCACCGAGTGGTCGATCACCAGATCGACGGGCACGAGCGGGTTGATTTTTTTGGGATCTCCGCCGAGCCGCTTCATTGCGGAACGCATGGCTGCTAGATCGACGACGCAGGGCACGCCGGTGAAATCTTGGAGCACGACGCGGGCGGGTTTGAATGGGATTTCGACTTGGGCCGGGGCGGCGGCTTTCCAACTAGCGAGCGCCTTCACGTCATTCTGAGTGACTTCGTAGCCATTGCAGTTACGGAGGAGCGACTCGAGCAGCACGCGAATCGAGTAGGGCAGCGCGGAGATATTGCCGAGGCCGGCGTCTTCGAGTTTCGAAAGGCGATAAATGCCGGCCTGGCCGCTGCCGGTGTTGAAGATGTCGCGGGCTTGGAAGGGGTCGAAAACTAGCGAATTCGTGCTCATCGGTTGTGCGAATGCGTCGGTTGAAATCGGTGACGCCCGCGGAAACTAAGCGGGCCATCAAGATCGTAATTCTAACGCTGTTGGTGACGGAACGAAACGGCGTGGTGACGTGCGAAAAATCGCGCTATTTATCGAGAAGCGGCGGATGCGGTCCAGGTCGGCGCGTTTGGTACCTAGGCGTACAATGCTGCGAGCGAGTCCACCAGTTACTTAAAGGGAGTTGAGCATGGGTAGCTGCGAATTCCTCATGAGAAAACTCGGTGTTCTGCTGTTGATCTTCGTGGCGTCCGTCGCGGCGAGCGCTCAAGCGTTTCACGTCGTGGACGAAGGGGGACACCGGCTCGCGAAATTTGAGTGCATGGTCAACTCCACGGACCATGGATATTCAGTGTGGAAGTCAGGTGAGGGCGGGGTCGCCGACGTAACGCCTCTTTCGGGTGCCGAGGTGATGGACGTGCTGGTGCGTGCGGACGGATATGCGAGCTCGATTGAGCGATTCTCGGGAGAGAGACTCGCAGAGTTTTCCAGCCCGGAGACCGAAATGACGCTCAAACGCGGCGAGCCGGTTGAGTTGCGACTCGAGACGGCGCAAGGCGTCGAACTGCCGGACGATTTAAGGCCGGAGGTTTATTTCAAGGACATTCAATGGCGGGTTAGCATGATGCGCCAGCCCATGAATCGCAAACATTATGGGAAGGATGCGCCCGAACTGGATTTTAACATGCTGGTGAAGCCGGCAGGCAAGGGGAAGTTTGAGCTTCGACTCGCGAAGGACACTCCGCCGTTTTATGTGGCGATTCACCACGACGGGTTCTTGCGGTTTTTTGAGGCCGGGCCGTTCACGATGGCGGATGTGAAAGAGGGCGTGTTAACTGTCGCGGTGCCGAAGGCGGCTCGACTTGATTTGAGTTTTGATGTGAGGAACGCGAAGGAAGGCGAACTTCCGAACGGACGGCAGTTTGAAATAATGCTGAAGCAGTCGGGAGGATCTGGGGCGTACTTACAAGTTGCTCACGAAGTTAGGCCGCCTGGGAAGGACGCTTCTTTGTCGATCACCGATTTGGTGCCGGGTGAATATCGGTACGCGGTTTCTGCAGATCCCGATCGTGGGTCGCACCCGATTCGTCGCGACGAGGTAAAACCATCGGGGTTCCACGAGATCGGTTTCGTAACGCTTGGCGCTGGTGAAACAAAAACGATTGATGCGAAGTACGCGCCGCTTGATATGGATGTTGTTCACGGAGAGCGAAAAGCGGTTGTGCACATTCTTAAGCCGAACAAGGAGCCCGCGGCCGGTAAGAAAGTAGTCATTTATTACGACGACGAGCACTATGGAACGCTACCGGTTTTTAGTGGTGAAGTGCCGGCTGACGGCGCGATGACGCTCGATAAGCTGGCACAAGGCGAAAAGAATTCGCTAAAGTCGCTCGGTGTGTCTGGATACGGAGTACTTGTCGATGGTAACTCGCTTGGCCACTTTGATTTCGCGGATGACGAACAGCAAAAAGACGTATCGTTTCGATTGCCCCTCGGTGTCGGGGACGAAGCGCCAGACGTCGAAATGATCGATATCAACACCAAGCAGCATTCGCGTCTAAGCGAACTGCGCGGCAAATATGTGTGGCTGGAATTCTGGGCGACGTGGTGCGGTCCGTGCCAACCTGCGATGGCTGAGCTCGTGAGGACTTATGGCGAGCAACGGGAGGAATGGGGGGACAAAATCGCAGTCGTTCCGATCAGCGTGGATGATACGCCGGACGTTGTCGTACAGCACGCAAAGGATCGCGGCTGGGACGTTTTTCCGCAGTTCTGGTCGGAGAGGGTCGAGGATAAATCGAATTTTGGCTCATCGGCAGCCGCGAAGTTTGGTGTGAACGGGGTGCCAACGGCATTTCTTATTGGCCCGGACGGAAAAATTCGGTGGACCGGGCACCCGATGGGAGCGAAAGAATTGGGCGGTTCTTTAGCCGAATTTATCAAGTCCCACAGGGACCAATGAATAGCCGGCATTCAGGTATCACGCAATTTGCGCGGGCTGAACCTGCGATAGACGCCCTTTGTCATGCTAGAAAAAAGGGCCGCGTTTGCGGTCGCGAGCCAGGGCATATTTCGCTACAATGTGCGTAAATTACGGTGAAAAATCAGGGATGGAAGTGACAGACATGAAAGATCGAGTGCTCAATTTTTCGGCCGGTCCCGCAGTTTTGCCGGAGCCTGTTTTGTTGGAAGCCCAACGCGATTTGTTGGCGTTGCCGGGCGTTGGTGCGTCGATCCTCGAGATCAGCCATCGTAGCCGCACGTTTGAGAAGATCATTGCCCAAGCGGAGGCAAATCTGCGGCAGCTTCTTGGTATTTCGGACGATTATGCCGTCTTGTTTCTGCAGGGTGGCGCGCGGCTTCAGTTTTCGATGATCCCCATGAACCTGATGGGGGGCGGCCGGCGGTTGTGCAATTACCTGGTGACAGGCTCGTGGAGCAAGTACGCCGCTCAAGAAGCGGTGAAATTTGGCGAGACGAAAGTTATTTGGGATGGCAAAGTGACGAACTACGACCGCTTGCCAGAGCCTTCGGATTTGAAAGTCGATCCGAAAGCAGCGTTTTTGTATTACGCCTCGAATGAGACGATTCAAGGCGTGCAGTTTCAGGACGAGCCGCAAACAGGCGACGTACCACTCGTTTGCGATTCTTCGAGCGATTTTTTGAGCCGCCCCGTCGACATCAAAAAGTACGGAATTTATTACGCTTGCGCTCAAAAGAACGCCGGTCCAGCCGGCGTAACGGTCGTCATTATTCGCAAGGATTTGTTGCCGCGCAGCAGTGAGGCGTTGCCCGGTTATCTCAATTTCCACACGCATGCCGAAGCGCAGTCGCTGTGGAACACGGCGCCGACATTCCCAATTTATATTCTGGGGCTAGTCACGAAGTGGTTGGTTCAAAACGTCGGCGGACTGGCGAAGATGGAGTCGATCAACCGGAGCAAGTCCAATCTGCTGTACGATGTAATTGATTCGAGCGAAGGATTTTACACTGGCCACTCGCAACCAGCCTGGCGCTCAATGATGAACGTGTCATTCCGCTTGCCAAGTGACGAGCTTACGAAGAAGTTTGTCGATGGAGCGGAAAAGCAGGGAATGACCGATTTGAAGGGGCATCGCTCGGTCGGCGGCATTCGGGCTTCGCTTTATAACGCGATGCCAGTCGAAGGCGCCGAAAGACTACGCGACTACATGGTCGAATTCTGCGAACAAAATGCGGGTGTAGCGGCCGCAGGTCAACAAAGGGACTAGAGATAGGTTTTTAGAATGGCAGTCACAGAAAAGTCGGCACCTCGTGCGAACGCAACGTCCAAGGCCCCTCAATCTAAGTCTTCCAACGGCGCTCCCAGCAAGATGGCTCGTGTCATAGTTCTCGATACACTTGCGCCCGAAGGCCTCGAAATGCTGGAGGCTGCGCCGGGCGTTGAATTCGAAGTGCGTACCGGACTGAAGGGAGACGCACTGCGAGATGCGCTAGCCGAGTTCGACGGCGCGATTTGCCGAAGCGGCGTGAAGATAACGCCGGAGGCGCTCGAAGGCAACCGCCGGTTGAAGGCGATCGTCCGGGCCGGTGTGGGAACGGACAATATTGATAAGGACGCCGCGACGAAGCAAGGCATCGTTGTCATGAATACGCCGGGTGGAAACACTCTCAGTACGGCGGAGCACACGATTGCGTTATTGTTGGCGCTATCGCGAAATATCGCACCCGCCTATCAAAGCCTGCGCGAAGGCAAGTGGGACCGCAACAAGTACATGGGAACCCAGGTTGCGGGCAAAACGCTCGGCATCGTGGGGCTGGGGCGAATTGGCGTCGCAGTGGCGAAGCGTGCCCGCGCGCTTGAGATGAATGTAATCGGTTACGATCCGTTTATGTCGAAAGACCGGGCCAAGGAGTTGGGCATCGAACCGGTCGACACGGTCGAGGCGCTGCTGCCGCGAGTCGACTATTTGACGGTTCACACGCCGCTCACAGACGAGACGCGGGGCTTGGTCGGAATGGCTCAGCTTGAAAAGCTCAAGCCCGGAGTGCGATTGGTCAACGCTGCACGCGGCGGGATTTATGATGAAGCCGCACTTGCCGAAGGATTGAAGAGCGGCAAGATCGGAGGCGTGGCACTCGACGTTTATGCGACCGAACCGTGCACGGACAGCCCGCTGTTCGGTTTGCCAGGCGTTGTTTGCACGCCGCATTTGGGTGCAAGCACTGAAGAAGCTCAGACGCAGGTCGCGGTCGAGGCGGTCGAGTTGATTGTCGCGTATCTTACGACAGGAGCCATTCGCCATGCGGTCAACGTGGCGTCGCTTGATTCGCAGACTTTAGCTTCACTGCGCGGGTATCTCGATGTAGCGCATCGGCTGGGTATTTTGCTCGCGGGAATGGAGACGGCCGGCCTCAAGTCGTGCCGCGTTT
>DATBAY010000640.1:0-19384 GCA_036271295.1 Lacipirellulaceae bacterium
GCCGGGATCGTGACGTCGCCGTTGTGGAATCGCACGTAGATCGTGGCAACCGAGGCGATTGATTGGGCGTATTGCGAGATCTGATTCAAGTCGTCGAGATCCGTGCGAAAAGCCGGTTCGTCGGTGACAAGCCGTTCGGAATGTGCAATGTCTTTGTTGAGCGCGGCGATAGAGCGATTCAAACGCGTAATGGCCATCGTTGCGTTGTGGTGGAGCAGGCCGGTGTCGGCGGGATTGCTGCCGAGTTGGGTGGTGGCTTGCTGGGCCTTGGTAAGCTCCGACTGCAACTGGCCGAGATTGAAACGCATGTTCGGTAACGCCTGCCGAGCCGCCATCGCGTCGTTCAAGGAGCGCGAAAGCGAATTCTGCAAGGCTGAGCCACGGGCAATCGTGAACTGCTGGATCCCACTCATTGGTAACGAGAACTTGGGGTGGATTTCGCAGATGGCGGCCTTGTTTTGCTGGTGGATTTTGATTTCGATTGCAGCTCCTGCGCCGGCTAAGTGAAGTGGCAGCTCCTGGAGATATTCGCCATGCCAATCAAGCCGCTCGGCGACCATTGCGTAAGTTCCAGACGGAAGATCCTTTCGACCCGCGAGTTCCGAGCTAAAGCCAACATCGCAAAGCAATGAATCTGGGGGCACATTATCCGGAATTGCGATGACACGAATCGTGCCTTGGGTAAGCGTTAAAGGCACAATGGCCGACGCGACACTGGAGTCATTGCGTGGATTTTCTTGGGAAGCAGCCTGCGCTGGTTGTTCGGGCGGCGGCAACGGCGGCGCAGCAACGTCTCCGGGAGGTGATGGCGGTTGCACCGGCAAGTTATTGACTGCTATTTTGAGGCTTGCCTCAGTGGCTGGGGTAGTTCTCTTTCGACTGCGCTCGGTAGCTGTTGCATTCTCGCGGACGTTGGCGTTGTGTGCGAACTCAGCGGATGAATTCGTTTCGGTTCGAGAGGATTCGGCGAAATCGCGCGACCGCGGCGACGGTGATTCATCGATCGGTGGCTGATTCGAATTTGATTCCGGCAGGCCAACCGAAGTTTGAGCTGTTGTCTTTGTTTGCGTGCTTTCGGCAGGCCGCTCGAGATGAAAGCCGTGATCGCGAATCATCGCCAACACTCCGTATCCGGCGAAGATCCCCATGAGTCCGCCGACAACGACGAGCGGAATAAGCAGCGGATTTGAATGGCGCGTTTCGCGCGACGGCGGTCTTAGATGTTGTTCCAACAGTTTCCCCCCGCACGGATCGAAGGCTGCAACCAGAAATGGCATCGCTTTACCCGATGCCGGCCCAAAAAAGCTCCCGCCAGAGCCCAGATTATACCCACCCGATTGGGGTTCGCTCAATGGGCGGAGTTTCCGGCTGAACTATAAACAACCGTGCTTTTGATTAGGCGTCCACCTGGAGGTAGCGCAGTTTTCGCAGTCTCGCGAAGAGAGTGACACCGGCGCAGGCTAACGCGCCAAAGAAAATTGACGAGGCTTCGGGGACGGCGGTGAGCGTGAGATAATTGTTGCCGGCCGCTGCGCCGCCGCCGAAATTCGAGCCGGCGCTGGTGTCGTTGTAATTGATGGCGAACGTGTTTGCGCCGAGCGTGAATTGGGAGTCGTCTGGCAGGCTGACGAACGTGCCGCCATTCCAGGTGCCAGCCAGATAGCTGATCAAGGTGAACTTGGTGCCGAGTGGCACGGCAGTGCCGGGTGTGGAGTTGGTGATGCTGATCAAGGCGCCATTGATGATGCTCAAGCTGCCGGTGGAACTGAGCAAGTCCGCCGCGACGCTCAACGACGCGCTGGTTTTCATTTCGACGCTAAGCGTGGAACTGGCATTGAAGGTAAGCGAGCCGACGGAAAGACCGCCGATGCCATCGCCGGGGGCGAGGGTGCCACCGGAGTTGACCACGACGGGGCCGCTGACGGCGCCCGAGCCAGCGAGCGTGCCGCTGGAATTCACAGCGATCTGGCCCGCTCCGGTGGCGCTGCCACTTCCGTTGTTGGCAAGAAGTTTGCCGCCCGCAATAGCGGTGCCGCCGGAATAGGTGTTCGCGGCGTTGAGTTGGAGTGTCCCGGCGCCGAGTTTGTTCAAGTCGCCGCCACCGTTGATCGTGTTGGTGAGCGTGAGTGTTGTGTTCACATTGCTAACACCGACCGCGCCGCCGCCGGTGCCGACCGTAATCGTGCGGTTGGTCGCGGCATTTCCGCCGGTGTAGTTGATGGCTCCGAAGCTCGAAAGATTGAAATTGCCGCGACCAAAGGACGAGTTGACACTCTGGTCGGCGATGACGCTGCCGTCGACTTCACCCGTGTTCACCGCGCCGCCGCCGACGACGACGGTGTTGCCGGAGTAAGTGTTGGCGGTACCGAGTGTGAGGACGCCGGCGCCGGTCTTTTGCAGGCCGCGCGTGCCGGCAACGACGTTGCTAATCGCGAGGTCGCCGCCGGTGAGCGAAATCGTAGGGGTGTCGGTCGTGAGCGAAAGTGTCAGCACGCCTGTGCCGCTAACCGAACGAGTTTGGGTGTTGGAATAGTTAAGCGTGCCGAGCGTGGTCGAACTGTTCAACGTGAAGTTTCCGGAGTTCGTTGGCTGCGTGGAGATAGTCGCTGTGGCGTTGGCCGCGTTGGGCGCCACGCCGCCAGACCAGTTGGTACCGTCGGAAAGTTCGCCCGGGCTGGTCGCCGACCAAGTTTGGGCGCGCGACAAGTTTGCCGTGGCCATCGCGATGGATGCCATGGTCAAAACTTTCAGTGCCAAATATGCGCGCTGCGAATGAAGCACTTTGAGCCTTCTGCGAGAGAATCGAGACCAGCCCGCCGGTCGGATCAGAATACTTCATCCTAATCAGAAGACGCAAGTTTTTTTGGAGGGAGCTTGAAAACCAGGGAAACTGCGCGGGGGAACCGCGTTTTGGTTTCAGTTTGTCTAAAAAGAAGGGGCGCTCGAGTGGCAGGCGAACCACCTCGAGCGCCCCAGGGCACAAAGGGGAGTGCAAGTTTTTCAACCGTCGCAAGTGGACAACGGGTTCTCAAAGTGAGAGGCCGGATTCTCGCGAATCCAGCTACTCACAGTATTTAGACTGCGGCGGCAGTTTCGAGTTGAGCGGCGAGGCGCTTTCGCGCGACGTGGAGTCGTCGCTTGATCGTGCCGATCGGCGCTCGGAATGAATCGCTCATTTGGGCGAGCGATTCACCTCGCATGTAAAACGCTTCGAGCGTGGTCCGATCGAGTTCGCCGAGCCGCGCGAGGCCGCCCCGAACTTGCCGGGCTCGCTCGTGGGCGAGTGCGGCATCGAGCGGGGTGCTCGACTCGAAGCAGGTGGCGTCGAGCGCTTGCGGTTCGGTCGACACGACGGGGGCCCGTCGAACTTGCCGATTGATGGACATCCGGACGGTGATCGACTTTAACCAACCCGCGAAGGCGGCCGGGATCTGCAGCTGCTCGATTTTTTGCATTGCTTTGACCAGCACTTCCTGGCACAGCTCTTGAGCTTCGGCATGGTTGCCAAGCCGGCGGAGCGCGATGGCGTAAACCATCGGTTCGAACCGCGTGGCGAGTTCGCCGAAGGCTTCCCGGTCACCGGCCTGGGCGGCCTCGACCAGGAATTCGAGGGAGGTTTCAGTTTCGTTTTCGAAGCAGGTGGTGGACATGGTTCTCTCGACTTTCGGAAGCGGTCGCCGAGGGGGCTGGGAAGGCGACCGGGGAAATGCTTGCGAACGGCACGCGACCCGAGGTTCGAGATGCGAAGCAAAATGCGAACGCATCTGTGACCAGCGGGCTGGCTCAGTCGGCGGCGAAGGTTGTTTGCTAAGTTGTTGTCCGCTTAGCGGACTACCCTTAGCAGACGCCGACTGTGCCGGGGTCTACTACGACGCCCGACATCCCGCGCTGGTGGCGCTGGGAGCGACTCGCCGAATAACTCGGACACGTCGCGGTGGCGAGCGTCATACCGCTAAATGCGGCAAACCCGGCCGGCATGGATGCTATTCCACGCCAACGCAAGGAAAGACGGCGCGATAGTTTCGTTACTAGATGGCGCAACGTCGTACGATGCGTCGCTTCGACGGCAATGACGTTACCTTGGCCAAAAATTTGGTTGCCAAGAATCATGCTGTTGAAGTGATTAGATCGCATCGTAACCTCGCTGCGCTGGCGCGCCATTTAAAGAAAACCAATGCAAAACGGTCGAAATCGTTGCGGTCGTTTAAAACGGCCACAGATATTCAAGCTTCTCACGGGCGCGGAGTGAAGTCAAGCGAATGCAGTGTGCTGGCTCTGAGAGCAGCTGGACATCTCGCGATGCGAGATGGCTACATTGACTCGATTTTCTCGGCAGCCGCCCAATAGACACCCTGTTCGGCGTGGGGGTTCGCGGCAGATTGCTAATAATCTGAAAAAGCGGAAATGCCGTACAAAAGCCGTGCTCGAAGCAAAATTATTCGCCGGCGCTGAGGTTTATCAGCCCCCGGCTCTACCGGGGTTTGCCGCGGCGCAGTACTGAAGCGAAGTTCGAAACCCCCGGCAGAGCCCGGGGGCTGACAGCACATGGGGGCGCTTCGATCCGGGTTAGATTGCGTCGCCATAGAACTCGGCGTTGAAGAGCTTGTCGAGTTCGTGGTCTTCCACGGCGCGTTTCTTGGCGGCTTGGTAGATGTCACTCAACTGCACGCCGGGTATCGCGCGGGGCGCGGTTTGCTGTGCGTCTGCCGATGGCAGCGACGTCATCCCCAGGTTAAAGGCAGGAGTGCCTGCGTTGGGTAAGTAACCGGGTTGCTGGTTGGGAAACATAGTGCGCCTCCGCTAGCAGCGCATGCACGATTTAATCGATATGCATTGGAAACCATCGACGAGTCATTTTCGGTTTATCTCTTAAACTTTTTGATTGACGGTTGCGCCGTTTAATTTACTTGCACCCAGCACGAAAGCTGGACGGGTGCTAGCGCTGCCAGCGGCTTATGTGTGCAAGTCGAGTACCACGGTTGATCGTTCAAAATTCGAGAACGGGCGTCAAGCTGACATTGACTGCCTTTCTCAAACGCGTTTTCATAGCCGTTTGCTACGCCTACTCATTGAAGAGAGGCAACGTTACGTTTTGCTGCGACGACTAACTAGTCTTCTGGAAGTTTTCGCAATCCACTGCCAACGCTGAGCGGACCGCGGACTTACTTACTGAGAGCAGCGCTCCCAGCTGCGTAATCCGCCCGACGGTTGGCCAATCGGAAGGAGTCTTGTCTATGGCATCGTCAACTCTATTGGAACGCGGTTCTTCGGCGGTTGCGCCGTTCTCGAGCCCGGGCCAAGGCATTCAACCAGGTTCGTATCCTGCTGGCTCGCCGGCGAACGCAAACTGGTGTGTGTTGCCGCGTTGCACGGTCGAATTCGAAAAGACACAAACGGGCTGCAAGATTCACTGCCGCTGCGACGACGAAGTCGCCCGTGGCACACTGCAGAATCTTTGCCGCATGTTGTGCGATGGGCTGTGCAGCTGCTGCTGCACGATGAACGGCATTCAATGCTGCCAGGTAAACTTCGCTTGCGGTCAATGCAAGTGCGAGTACACGAAGGATGGCTGCTGCATCAGCTGCTATAGTGGTGACAAGGAATGCTGCGCGATGATTCAATCGTGCTGCAATTGCCTAAAGCAATGCTGCGAAAGCGGCTGCTGCTGCTACATCTGCTTCAACAACACGCCAGTTTGCTGCGGCACCTGCGCCTAATTGAAGTAGTCGAAGTAGTTTTTGCTGAAACGAAAAAGCCCCGGGCGGTTGACGGCCTAGCCGCCAATACCGCCACGGGGCTTTTCATTTGCAACTTGCGTTGCAGATATTATTTGCATCAGTCGCTAATCATAGTTAGCGCTCGGTGCGCGTAGTCGACCGATCCGCCTGATTTGAATTTTCGCCGCTCTTCAGCTGCTTCATCAAATCTTTGGCCTGGTCGAGATGCTTCTGCACGGTGGGCTTGGCGCCTTCGGCGATTTGCTTTAGTTGGCCTTGCGATTCATCGGGCAGAACTTCCAGAGCTGCCAGCATGTGCATGTGGGCCGCAACCTGAGCGCCGAGATAGCACTCGTCGAACTCCGTGCCCGACTTCTGTTGCAATTCTTCGCGCAGCGCCTGGTTGCAGCGATCGTTGATCTTGTCTTCGATCTGGGCGACTTGCATCAGGTGTGCGTCACCATACATGCCGGAATTGTTGGCGGACGATGCACCGGCGGAGTCGCGCGCGGCCGTATCGGTTCCGGATGAACCCGGCGTGCGTGTCGTATCAACGGCCGATCGATTGGATTCGTTCTGAGCTGCTGAATCGAGCGAGGTCTTTCCCGCGCCATGCGCAGTTACGTCGGCAATTGGCTCCAGTTTTTGAACGACCTGTTGGTGGTCTTTTACGAGCTCTTCGGCAAACTGCTTCACTCTCGGGTTCTGTGTTTTCTGCGCGGCGAACTGGCTGATTTCGATCTCGGCCTGGTTGTTCTTCAGCAAGCAGTTGGCGAAAAAGATTCCGACGGCGTTGTGCTGACCTTCATTCGCTTCGGAGCCGTAGCGTGCGGTGTGGGGTTGTGCGTGGGACGGCGTCGCTTGGTTGCTGCGTGTGGCCGCGTTGGAGTCGTTCGCCTGAGCTTCCCCTGATACCGCGCGGGGGTTCGCGGTCGTTTGCTGAGCCAGCGCGGCGCCTAGCGGCAAACAGCACAAGCCGGCCGCCAAAGAACCAATGAAAATTCGAAACGATACGGACATGGTGTCACTCCCTTCAAGCAGTGGTGGGTCCGTGAAGTAGGGCAACACAACGTCGCCCGATTCGCGTCTGAAGGAAGCAAATGCGATACCGTACGTACCACCTCGCGCTGAGCGACTTCAATACAGCGCGATGACGAATTATCGTTGCGACGAACTGCGGTAGCGATTGATGCTACGGACGGCGGCCGCCGTTCGCTGCGCCGGCGTTCATGCCGGCGGCATAGCCGGCTCTCATGCGCTCGCCCATTTTTTTGGCGGCCGCCTGAAACTCATTGGCATCGATGAAGCCATCGCCGTTGAGATCGGCGTGTGCCAGCATGGGCAGCATTTGTTGCGGGACTTCGTCACGAGACAGCTTGCCATCGTGATTCGCATCCATCTGCAAGAAGAGTCCCATCGCGTCGTTGTTGCGACCTGTGAAGGCAGCGTTGCCAGCACCGTTCGCACCGGCGGCGTTTCCGTTGGGATTGTTCGCGGCGCCGTTCGCATTCGCACCGCTGTTTGCTTCGGCAACGGGCTGGCCGTTTGCGTCGGTGATTCCGCACTCGACCATCGTAAGTTGGCCGTCGTTGTCGGCGTCCAGCTTCTTGAGCGAGACAATCGCTTTGCGCAGTTCGACTTTGGAGATGATGCCGTCGCCATCCAGATCGAGAGCCGCGAAGAGCTTGTTGGCGTGTGCCGCGGTGAGGGCCGCTGCGTCGGCTACCTTATCTGCGCCGGCTGCGTTCTTCTCGCCTGCTGTTGTTCCGTTGGCCTCGGCCGGCGGCTTCTTCTCACCACGTGCGGGCGGCGAATTCTTGTTGAATTGGGCGGAAGCAGTGGCCGCCGAGAGGAATACGAGTGCGGTGCAAAGAAGTACGGTTCTCATCTCTCTGTTCCTTGTCGCGGGCCGGCAAACAACGGGCAAATCCGCACTTGCGGAGTGATGCCATCGTTGAGACAGCTATCTGCATTCTACCTGACCGTAGATGCAGAAACATAGAACCCCGGCGAATAGCCGCGGGAGGCGACAAGAGTTAAGCGGCGAAAAGCTGCTTAACCTGCTGCGCGGGTGCACCATAATGCTGGGAAAATCGAGCGTTTTGCAGCCGTGGACGCACGCTGGAGTGCGAGTTTACGGATTGGGAGCAGCCGCCTGTGGCGGAGCTCCTTGAGCTTGGCTCTTAACCGCTTCCTTCTGTTCTTGCATGGCGGCGGCTTCGCGAGCCAACTTGAATTCAGGACCCGGGGCGTAGTATTGCACGTCGTCTGTCAGATACCACGGGCTGGGCAACGTTTGGCCGGCGACTTCCACCTGGCAACCGGTGCAACACGCCGCAGCCAGAGGAGCGAGCAGAAGCAACGCGAGTTTCCATCCGGCCACGTTCATCGAAATTGATTGGCTCATGGTTGTGCCTGTCTGCCTTTTGGCAGCGTGTGCCTGTCTCCACCTGGCAGAGGTAGTTCGAGGCGAATAGCCGGACCGCCGGCTCGCAGGTGTTCGCCGTACAATCGTTATCGTCCGCACAACCGGAAAAGCTTTGCCGAGATTCAAAGTTTGCCAGGAATTGGCCGCCGGGGTGCTGGCTTGGTGGCGTTGATGGCTGATGGCAGGTGGGAAACGATTCGGCTGAAGCTGACGGAAGCTGGGAAACCGGGGCTAGCGCCCCGCGGCTGATTGAATAGTAGCGGTTCGACAGGGCCGGTTTGGTAGAATGCAATTAACGCGTCAGCTGGCAAACGGAGAGAGAGGCATCTTCGAAACACGCCGACGTCGTTCTACAGTTTCTGCTGGCTCCAGGTTTCGAGGAGGCCGGGCAATGGGATTGAATGCGCGCAAATGGGTCGTTGCCACTGTGCTGGCGCTGCTGGCGAACGTGCCGGCGCTGGGTCAGCTGAACGATGAGATCCCGCACGCGACTTATTACGCCGGCGTGCAGGCGTTTTACGATGGCGAATACCGCACCGCCGAACGCGAGCTGCGGCGCGAAACGCAGCACGGCGTGCGTTCAACGCAATCGCGGTGGATCGACTCGATTTGTTATCAAGCGATGCTCGGCGAAGTGTTGTACCACGAAGGCCGCAACGCGGAGTCGCTGGCCGCGTTCGACCAGGCGTGTCAGATTTTTCTCGCCTACCCGAACTGGCTGCTGCAGGTGCGGTTTGCAACGGGCACCAGCGGTCCGCGGCCAGACGCGAACCGCGCGCGGCGTGCGCCGCCGTGGGGGCAGAGTACGCGCAACTTCGTGCTCGGCAATTTTCCGAAGACTGAGCAAATTCTGGTTGGCGACCTGAACGCGAATCAAGCGTATCAATCGGGCGGCGTGGTGCGCGAGCCCATGTTTTGGCGGGTGAACGTCGTCGAGATCATGCGGATGACGGCGCTCTCGATTCGTCGCCGCAACGAACTGCTGGGCCCGCTCGCGGCGCAGGATTCAATTTCCAAGGAAATGGCGGTGGTGCTCGGCCGGAGCAACCTTGCGCCGGCCAATCATTGGTCGCAAACCTGGATCGATTTGCTGCGCGGCCTCGCGCAGCAGGGCCTGGGGCGGCTTGATGAAGCCAATGCGCTGCTGGGCAAGTCGCTGATTATCGACGGGCAGCTCGATCATCCACTCACCGGCATCGCGCTGTTGGAGCAAGGGCGAATTGCGATGGCGAAGGGCGACACGAAAAAGGCGTCACAACTGCTGAGCGAGGCCAGCTACTCGGGATTTTATTTCGATGATTTCGGTGTCGTCACCGATGCCGCTACGAACGGTTGGGCGAATTACCTGGCCTCGGGAGGGACTGGCACCTACGCGCCGCTGGAAGGAATCGCGGCGTGGGCGCAACTGAATCGATTGCTGCACACCGCGACCAAAGTGCGCCTGGACCAAGTCGAAGGATTGCTGTGGCAAGGACAACTGGCGGGGGCGGTCGCGATATTGGATGACGTCGGCCGGCATATCGGCGAAATGCGCGGCTGTTTGCCGGCAGTGCAACAGCTGTACATGCAGGCCGTCGTGCACCTCATGCAAGGAAAGGCCGAAGCGGGCAGCGAGACATTGAATAAGGCGCTGGCTGCGCAGTCGAGCGTTTCACTGCGGAATTTTCAGATTCAGCGGACGAGCGAAATGTATGATGCGCGGGTCGCCTCGCCGCGCGTGGCCGTGGATTTTTACAAAGCACTTTTGGCCGATCCCTCGGCGGCGGACTGGGTTCGCGATCCGCTCGATGCGATGGCCGTGATGGCGACGGATCAAACGGCGGCGTTCGATCGCTGGTTCGTGGCCGCACTCGAGCGAAAGGACGCCGCGCTTGCGCTCGAAATTGCGGAGCGGGCGAAGAAGAGGCAATATCTTGCGGGCCAGCCGTTTGGCGGCCGGTTGCTGGCGCTCCGGGCAATTTTGGAGTCGCAGCCCAATAGCCTCTCGCCCGAAGCCTTGCTCGAGCGGCAACGAATCTTGGCGAACTTCGGGGACTATCAAAAGTTGGTCGACAGCGGACAAAAAATGCACGATCAGCTAGTGGCGAGTCCGATTCTGGCGAGCAATTCCGGCGAGACCAAATCGCTTAGTCCGCAATACGACGCGTGGAAACGCAATGCGGTCGATCGACAGGCGATGCTAATTCAAATGGCGGTGCGGCCGCTGCCCACATCGTGCGAATTTCCGCCGCTGTTGGCGACCGCCGATCTCCAAAAATCGCTCGCGAAGGGGGAAACGCTCATCGAGTTCCACGTGGCGGGCGGCAATATGTACGGCTTCGCGGTGACCGCGACCGACGCCCATATTTGGCAGTTGCCGGATGCGAAGAAGCTGAAGGCCGGGCTTTCGAACTTTCTCAAAGCGCTCGGCAATTACGGCGCGAATCGACAGCTCTCCTTGGCCGAGCTTAAAAACGACGCGTGGCGCGAGGCGTCGAAGGACGCCGACACGGCGATTTTTGGCGACGCGCGGGTGGACCTCTCGAAGACCACGAGCTTGGTGATCGTGCCGGACGATTTGTTGTGGTACGTGCCGTTCGAAGTGCTCACGCCGGGCGGAGCAAATTCGAAGAAGGTCCTGGGCGATTTGTTTCCGATTCGGTACGGCCCGACGGCCGCGCTGGCGGTGGCGAAGCCTCAGCCCCTGCGGCGAGTACAACACGCGGGGATCATCGCCAACGAGTTGAAGTTCGGCGGCGACGAAGCCGATCGCGCGGCGCTCGTGCAGGAGCTCGCTGGCGACTTGACCGGGCCGATCGTGCTCGGCGAGAACCTGTCGCAGCCTGCGAATTTGATTTCATCGCTGCTCGATCAGCTCGTGGTGATGGACGACTTCGCGGCGAATGCAGATCTCGGTGAAGCGCCGACGTTGTTTCCACGGTCGCGTGGGAGCGCGAAGGATATGCTCAACAACTGGATTGTGCTGCCGATTGGCGGACCGCAGCAAATCGTGCTCACTGGCGTGGCGAGCGAAGCAGAGCAGGGGCTGCGAACGTCGCGGCGACCAGGCCGGCACGCGCGAACCGGCGGCGATGTGTTCGATACGCTGTGCGATTTAATGGCCGGCGGCGCTCGCACGATCTTGATGACGCGGTGGCGTACGAACGGGCGCACGAATTTCGACCTGGTACACGAATTCGCGCGTGAGTCCGCCCATGGGCCCGCGGCCGAGGCGTGGCAGCGCGCTTGCTTGCTGGCTCGCGAAGCGCCGCTCGACGCGTCTCAGGAGCCGCGGCTGAAGCGGTCGGACGAATCGGTCGAAATGCCGACGGCCGATCACCCGTTCTTTTGGGCTGGCTATTTGCTTGTGGATACGGGGCCGCGGCCAGAAATTGAAGCGGCGGCGCCGGCTGACGGCGCCCAGGCGGATGGGGCGAAAAAGGATGCGGCGAAGTCCGTTGCCGCGAAAAGCGATAGGTTGCCGCCGCCCGAGGGGCCAAAAGGTGTTGGTGCGAAGCCGAATGCCGATGAGCAGCAAAAACAAGCTGGCGGAGACGCGAAGATGAAGGCGGATGATTCGGTAAAGGATGCTAAGGCATCGCCATCGGCCGATGACAACGAGGCAGGAAAAGGCGCTCCTAAGACGGAGTCGAATTGATGCTCGGGTTGCGACGGTTTATCGAGATAGCCGGCGAGCCACACTCGCCGGGTTTGGCATGCGCAACCGAACGGCGTGGCCGTCCGGCTAGAGCCTTTTTCAAATTGTCGTGCCGGGTGGCTGGGGCAACGCCCCAGAGGATTGCGAAGAACTAGGGCGTTGCCCTAGGCACCCCTCGGAACACCGTTGCTAAAAATTCCCTATTGAAGGGCGAAAGCGGGGATTAACGCTTGCGGCGTGCGATTACGGCGCAGAGGGAGAGCGCGGTGAGTAGCGCAACGCTCGGTTCGGGGACGGATTCGGTCCCGAAACCGGAGGTCGATCCTTCGGTGCGGCCGAAGTTCGTGCGCCAGAGGTCGAAATCTCTCGCGTCGACGATGTTATCTTCGTTGCCGTCGGCGGGGACGTCGCCCGTGGCACCAACTGCATCTCGCCATACGACGTAATCCGCCATGTCGACTTTGCCGTCGCGGTTGTAATCGCCGGGGAGACCGTCGGCGACGAGCACGAGCGTCGTGACGCTAGAGGCCGGCATGGAGTAATCGAACGCGTTGAGTTGATCGAGGCTGATGTCGGCGACGTGGACCGGATTCGGACTGGCGGAGGTAAGTTGATACACTTCAGCGTGATCGAAAACGCGGTCGTAGGTCAACGAGATCGCCGCCACCTTCGCGGACGTCGTGCGATTGATCGCCATCACGATCATGCGATTGGGATTGGTCGAATCGGTACTGGCGTAAACAGAGGAGTTGGCAATTTCACTGGCGCCAACCGAAGCGCCGATCGAAGTGTCGCCGAACTTGCCGCCGGCGCCGTTATAGTTCAAAAACATTTTGAAGCCGCCGCTGGTGAACTGCGAGTTCGCGTTGCTATCGACCGGCCAAAGATTCGCTGCAAACAGGCCTTGCTGACCGAATACGCCTAGTGCGTCGGCTTCCGCCACGCCGCCCGAGATATTGTTCCCGCCGCCGTAGTTGTATTCGCTGATCGCCATCTTAGTGCCGGGATCGAAATCATTGATGTCGGTCTGTGTACGCGGCAGCAGCTTGATTGGGCCGAGCGTGCTGTATTGCGTGATCCAGCTGGTTTCAGTGTACGTCGGATCCCACAGGGAGCGTGGCGCCTGGACGCGCGCGGCCGCGACACCGGCATCATTTTGGTGCGAATTGACGTCCGTGATTCGCTGCTGCTGGGAAGAGCTATTAAGACCCGTGGCTTCCGGATACCAGTGCATGTCCAGCACGTCCATCAGCTTGCGGCCTTGCGAAACTTCGGCGGCATGCACTTGTTGCAGTAAGTAGTCGTAAAAATACATTTCGCCAGTCTGGTACGTGCCGCCAGGATGAGGCGCAGGCTTGTTGGTGTTTTGATCGGGCGCGCCTTGCAGCGACGTGAAATCGTTCCAGCCGTAGCCCACGCCGCCGAAGACCATGGCGTTGGGATTCACGTCCTTGATAGCGCCGGCATTCGCGATGGTGTCGTTCTTGAGTTCCGCATACGTCGGCGCGTAGGGATGAACTTCGCCATGCGTGCGGCCCTGCGAACTGGGCGGCGTGCCAGTGCTCGGATTACCGGGCGTCCACCCCGCGGGCAGCGACTCGCCCCACAAACCGGGCTCGTTGTCGAGATCGTAAAACACCTGCTGCCCGGCCACTTTGTGCGACTCGACCCAATTCACGTACTCGTCGGTGAACACGTAATTGTCGGTCTTATCGGGCGTGAGCGAGAGCGCCGCTTGCGCGCCGCTATAGATCGACGACTTCTTCGCGACGACTTGTTTGAAGCGAGTCAGATTGGCCACGTCGGCCAGTTGTACTGGCCCGGCTTCATCGCCCGAGACATAGCCGGCCATCGGCACGGTGACAATCAGCGAACGGTGCGCAGCGCCGTCGGCCTGAAGTGTTGGCAAGATTGCAGCGCCGGGCGTGCTGCTGCTGCTTAGATAATTGTCGCTTTCGAAATAATAATCGGCGCCCGCGTTTGAGGCGTTCGTTTCCCAGTTGTAGGCAGTCCAGCGATTGCCGCCCATGCGGTCCCCGGTCGCGGAGCTATTGAGCGATGTGCCGTTGATGCCGTAGATCCACGGTGAGATGGCCTTCACGTTTTGCGTGGAGTTAACCGTGAAATGGACGTCGCCCGGGCCGGGAGTGTCCGGCGTGATGACGGCGCTCGATGTCGTCGCCATTGTTAGCGCAAGGACAATCGCGAGAGAACACCCCACCTGCGCGCCGTACGCATTTCGCATTTCCGCCTCCGCCCTATAGTTTTGCCGCCCCCGATTGCGACAAAAGGCATTATAGCACCGGTGTCAGAATGAGGAGACAGTTCTTATCGGCCGGATTCCCGCAAAAGTGCGGGCGTGCAATTCTACTTTCGCGCAAAGGCGAGCGGGTGCGGGAAAGGCTGCGGACCTGAGTTCGGTCGCAGGTGCGATTAGGCGTCGCGAACTGCGAGCGTTTTGCCCGCGACCAACTTGCGATACCCGTAGGCGACCCCGACCATGCCAAAGAGCAAGCTGCCGAATGCGAAGCTAGAAAGTTCCGGAACGGCCGTGGGTTCGAAATCGAACGTGGTCGTGCCCATGGCGGTACCGATCGTAAAGTTGTCGATGTTAGTGTCGAAATCATCGCCCGGGCTGGCAAAGCCGCTTGTGAGCCGAATGCCACCCACGATCCCGGGCAATGCATCGACAATCGTGGCATTGGCATTGCCAGGAATCGCCAAATATTGGGCAAGCGTGATGGCGTTGGAACCGGGTCCAGCGGACTCATCCGAATACCACATGCCATCCAGTGCATTCCAGGTCTGCCACGTGTTGAGGGCCGGATAAGGCTGAGTAGGAAAGGGGTTCGAGTTCCCTGCGCTGGCCGAGCTGTATGCCGGCTCGAATTGCAGTCGGTCGCCGGTATTGAGCCAGATCGTCAAATAAGGGACTTGCGAACCGTTGTTCGCGGTTGCGTAAGTGCTGTAACCGAGGACTGTGAGATCGGCAATCTTCGTTCCAGCAAAACCAATGTCACGGAACTGCACCGATTGATCGCCACCGCCCGAGGGCGTCATTAAGTGGCCGCTGCCGGTACCGAGCGGGGGAGTCGCCGGCCCGGCAACGAAATCGCCGGTGCCGCTGCCGGTGCCCAAAACGCCCGAGTCATCGGTGGTGTAAATACTCCAACCATTCATGTCGCCTGGAGTAACGATGGTGGCGGATGCCCCAGACCACGACAGAGCAGACACGACGCAGATCAGCGATAGGATGGATTTCATTTTCTTTCCTCTTGCAGCGCGAGACTCATAGATGCATTTGATTGATCGCGACGACCAGCCGAGACCTACTACCCTACCAATGGTGGTCCCACGTGCCAAGACATGATAGGGAAAAAGGCAAAAATGTTTGAATTATCGATGCGAAAAGCCGGTCTGGCGAGCCGGTCTTTGCTAATCGCTGGGGTTAAACGCGGCGCCTAGTCCTGACCTGTAGCCGGTGCTGCCCAGACGCTCGCAATCTTCAAATCGCGAATCGCCGGGAACTCCTTTGGCAAGCGCCCATAAAGCTTGAAGAACAGCTCGTCGTGCGAGGCCAGCTCTTGAACCCAATCGTCGCGGTCGGCGTTCATTACGGCCTCGAATTCCGCCTCGCTGAACTTGAGGCCACGCCAATCGAGATCCTTGTACCTCGGCACCCAGCCGAGGGCGGTCTCCGAAGATCGTGCGCGACCGTGGGCGCGGTCTACGATCCATTTCAGGATGCGAAAGTTTTCACTGTAGCCGGGCCAGAGAAAGTTCCCTTCCTTGTCGCGGCGAAACCAATTGACGTTGTACATCCGCGGCAAGGTCTTGATACGTCTGCCAAATTTCAGCCAGTGGTCGAAATAATCGCCCATGTTGTAGCCACAAAAGGGGAGCATGGCGAACGGATCGCGGCGGACCTGCCCGACTTGTCCGAAGGCAGCCGCCGTCGTTTCCGAGCTCATCGTGGCCGCCATGTATACGCCGAACATCCAGTTGAACGCTTGAAACACGAGCGGCACCGCTGTGCTGCGTCGGCCACCGAAAATGAACGCCGAAATCGGCACGCCCTGCGGGTCGTCGTAGGCGGGGTCGGCCGAGGGGCATTGGGAAATTGGCGCGGTGAAGCGGCTGTTCGGATGCGCCGCCTTGCGATCTTTGTCGGCAGGCGTCCAGTCGTTGCCTTGCCAATCGATGGCATGCTGCGGTGGGTCGCCGTCCATGCCCTCCCACCAGACGTCGCCGTCGTCGGTCAGGGCGACGTTCGTGAAGATCGTGTTCTTCCTGATTGTCGCCATCGCGTTGGGGTTGGTCTTTTCGTTCGTGCCGGGGGCAACGCCGAAGAAGCCAGCCTCGGGATTGATGGCGTACAGGTTGCCGTCTGCGCCCGGTTTGATCCAGGCGATGTCATCGCCGACCGTGGTGACTTCCCAGCCTTCTTTCTTGAATTCTTCCGGCGGAATCAACATGGCGAAATTCGTCTTGCCGCAAGCGCTGGGAAACGCGGCGGCCACGTAGGTCTTCTCGCCGTTCGGCGCTTTCACACCCGTAATGAGCATGTGCTCGGCGAGCCAGCCTTCATCGCGGGCCATGCACGAAGCGATGCGGAGCGCGAGGCATTTTTTGCCCAACAGCGCATTGCCGCCGTAGCCGGAGCCAAAGCTCCAGATCGATCGCTCCTCGGGAAAGTGAACAATGTATTTGTCCTTCGGGTCGGGGCTGCACGGCCAGGGAACATCGCATTGGCTCGGTTCGAGCGGCATGCCGACCGAGTGGAGGCACGGAATGAACGCGCCATCGCTACCGAGCGCTTTGAGCACGACGTCGCCCATGCGAGTCATGATTTTCATGTTCACAACCACGTACGGCGAATCGGTGATCTCGACGCCGATGTGGGAAATATTCGAGCCGACCGGACCCATACTGAACGGGATCACGTACATCGTCCGGCCGCGCATGCAGCCGGCGAACTTCGGCTTAAGGATGGCCTTCATCTTGTCGGGCGCCATCCAGTTGTTCGTTGGGCCTGCGTCTTCTTGATCCACGGAACAGATGTACGTGCGGTCTTCCACGCGGGCGACGTCGCTAGGATGGCTGCGCGCCAAAAAGCAACCCGGCCGCTTCTCAGAGCTGAGCTTGATGAACGTTCCGCTGGCGACCATTTCGTCGCACAGCCGGTGAGACTCGCCCTCGGACCCGTTGCACCATTCCACCTTATCAGGCTGGCAGAACTGCGTCATTTCGGCGACCCAGGCAACGAGTTTCTTGTGAGTGACAGCGGCTGGGGCAGTTGACGATGGCGTACGCATGACGGGGCTTTTTTCTTCTCAGGCAAAACGTTCAACACTCGGGCTGAAACCCGCCATTTGATACACGAGACCCCAATTCTGGCATCCAGTGACAGCTTGTCCAAGAGGATTGGGATTCCGGAATGCTTGGGTTGTTACAAGTAGCAAGGTAATGAGTGGGCTTGTTTGATAACCGGGCCGGGCTAGGCTCCGTGACAAAGCCCGCGAAAACTGGCCCCTTTGAAAAGAGTCGGATCTTCTGCGAGGCTGCAGGACCGGATTGGAAACGACAGTAGGCGGAGTTACCAGCACTTGTCAGATTCATCACATTCATTGGGCCTCCGAGCCAGAAATCGGCGACGTCGTCGACGGCTGCAGATCGAGCTGCTCGAAAGCCGGTACGTGCTGAGCGGTCAGGCCCTGCTGACGAACGACTATTTTTCGCTGCATGAGAACGGCCCTCAAATGCCGCTTGCGGTTCTGGCGAATGATAGCTTCGACGCCGACTATGCTGGCGCGAAACAGATCACGTCGGTGAGCTTCGGCAGCCAAGGCGGGCGGCTCGCCATTTCGGCTGATAAGCATCAGGTGCTGTACGCGCCGCCGGCCGATTTCGCAGGCTCGGAAACCTTCACCTACGCGGTCGATGGTCAATTTACGGCGCAAGTCCAGGTGGATATCCAATCGCCACTTGCCCCCGACCAATTTAACGTCGTGCCAGATGGCGCACCGCACACGCTCAACGTGCTGGCTAACGACCCGTTCTGGGCTGGTTACACCGGCGCACGGAATATCACGAGCGTTAGCGTTACCAACCGCGGCGGAACCGTCAGCATCGCTCCCGATCACAAGTCCGTTTTGTACACGGCGCCTACAGAGGCCGTTGGCGATGACACGTTTACGTATGTCGTCGATGGGCATTATCAGACGACCGTCACGGTCGAGTCACCATTCACGCTCGTCAACGACCTGTACGATGTCGTTAAGCACGATCCGCCGACCACGCTCGCTGTGATGGCGAACGACCCATTCTGGGCGGGCTACACGGGCGACAAGAGAATTACGCAGGTCGAATCAAGCGGCATTGGCGCCAACATTCAAATCTCGGGCGATGGTCATTCGCTCATTTACACTCAGCCGACCGACTTCGGCGACAAAGATTTTGATTCCGGCATTCTCGATACGTTCCACTACGTGGTGGACGGCAAATACGACGCGACAGTTACGGTCGTCCTCCACCGGCCGGTGAAAGATGACTATTTATCGGTCGACGAAAACAGCACGGGCCTCTTTTACGACGTTACGCTCAACGATCGCTATGGTAACTATGGCGATTGGGAAGACAACGAGTTTGACGTTATCGATCGGGTTACCTCGGTAACGCAATCCGAGCACGGCGGAACGGTCACCATCTCAGCCGATGGCCAAGGCATTCTCTATTCGCCGGCGGCCGGTTTTATTGGCGACGATCCATTCACCTACATCGCAGACGGCGTACATGCGGCGCACGTGTTTGTGCACGTTACGCAACCAGTGCACGATGATGAGTTCAGCGCGGGCGTCTACCAAGACACGCCAAATGCCGTATTAGACGTGCTCAGCAACGATTTCGTTGGCAACGGATACGCGGGACCGCGGTTGATCACCGCCGTTGGTCCCACGGCGCATGGCGGAACGGTCGCCATCCGCGCCGATGGCAAAGCGATTCTTTACACGCCCGCGCCCGGCTATATCGGTGGAGACCATTTCACGTATACGGTCGACGGAGAGCTGCAAGCGAACGTCAATGTTCAGGTCGCTGCATTGGCGCAAAACGATTGGGTCTCAGAGTATCCCGATGCTGAAGCGCGGCCGTACACGTTCAATGTTCTGGCCAACGATAATTTTCATCAGGGGTACGCCGGCGCAGGAGTGCTCACCTCGGTCGAATTAGTGGGTGGCGGCGGACAGGCATCCATCGTAAACGGCCAAATCGTTTTTGATCCTACGAGCGCTGGCACTTACACACTGAGATATACAGTCGACGGGCAGTATCAGGCAACTTTGTCGGTGACGGTCATGAGCGTCGCCAATCCTGACCAGGCCGTCGTCGATGAGAACTCGGTCGCTCAGCCAATCAGCGTCTTAGACAACGATTTTTTCAACTATCTCTATCCCTACAGCGGCCCTCGATTAATCACGGCTGTTACGCAATCGCAGCACGGCGGTGCGGTGACGGTCGCCGCGGACGGACACTCCTTGTCATACGCACCGCCGATCGATTTTTTCGGCACGGACACGTTCACCTACACCCTCGACAACTTCATGA
>DATBAY010000641.1:0-2132 GCA_036271295.1 Lacipirellulaceae bacterium
ACTTGGAGTTTTAAAGCGACGTAGGTCTCGGTGTTGGAATCGGGCTTCACGCCTTTTTCTTCGCGATAGCCGGGCATCGGTTTTCCGTTCACGACACCGGCGGCATACTGGCCGCGGAGAACGGAGGTGTGTACCGCTTCCGGCGTGAACGGGCGGATGGATTGCAGCACTTTGATTTTCTCGTTGCGCACGGCGGTGGCGTCGAATTTTGCGGGCGCTTCCATGGAAACAAGGGACGTGAGCTGGAGAAGATGGCTCTGCACCATGTCGCGCAGGGCGCCGGTTCCTTCATAGAATGCGGCGCGCGCTTCCACGCCGAGCACTTCACCGGCGGTGATCTGAACGTGATCGATGTAGTTGCGATTCCAGAGGGGCTCGAAAATGCCGTTGCCGAAGCGGAAAACGAGCAAGTTCTGCACGGTTTGCTTGCCGAGATAGTGGTCGATGCGGTAGACCTGGGATTCGTCGAAAACACTGAGCACGGTCTGATTCAGTTCGCGGGCGGAGGCCAGGTCGTGCCCGAAAGGTTTTTCGACGATGACGCGCGTCCAGCATTTCGCGGATTTGGGTTTGGCCAGGCCCGACTCACCGAGGCGCTTGATAATTTTGGGATAGATGTCCGGTGGAGTCGCGAGATAGAAGAGGCGATTGCCGCAAAGATTTCCAGCCTGATCGAGCTCGTCGAGGCGTTTGGCTAAGCGCTTGAAGGAATCGAGATCGTCGTACTGCCCGCTGAAGTAGTGCAGGTGATCGAGAAATTCCGGCTGCTTGTCCTGATGCTTGGCGGATTCGCCTTTGGATAGCGCTTCGGCGGCTTCCTTGCGGAACTGCTCGTCGTTCATTTCGGTGCGCGCGAAGCCGAGCACGCGGAAACGAGGCGCCAGGCAGGAGTGCCAGGCAAGATCGAACAAAGCAGGAAGCAGCTTGCGCTTGGCCAGGTCGCCCGAAGCGCCGAACATGACGATGGCGCAGGGATCGTTGGGAATTTCGCAATAATAGGCGTCGTTCTGCGTCTGAGAGTGCTCAGCGACTTCCGCTGCTGGTGCGTTCATGACGGGCTCCTGACCGCGAACTACCATACGGTTGAATGTGAAAGTTTATATCGAAGCGTTCGCGTCTGACGAGATTTCTGAGGGCGATCGCAGGGATCGACCCATTTTCGCGCAAAGCGGCAATTTCCGGCTTCTCCTGTTCCGGCGACAAGCTACTACGCCTATGTGGATGCTGCGTTACAGCGCTTTGGTGCAGAGGAAATTTTAGATAATGAGAATTGTCCGGTTGCAGCGAGGGGTTTTCGAGGAACCCTCGCGGCGACTAGAATTTCGCCGACCCTTCCAGTATCTTCGATATATCTAGAACGCCAGAAACGAAACGCAATGATCGGGAGGGATTCGCATGGCCGACGACAAGTCGCAGGGCGCCGCAGCCGCGGGGCAAAATGTTCGCATGGTGAAGTGCGTGAAATTCGGGCGCGAGATGCCGGGCCTCGACCGCGTTCCGTGGAAGGGTGAGATCGGCCAGCGCATCTACGACAACGTTTCCAAGGAAGCGTGGCAGTTGTGGGTGGAACATTCGAAGATGCTGATGAACGAGTACCGGCTGAACCCGCTCGATCCCAATTCGCTGAAGATCATGCAGGAGCAGATGGAGCACTTTTTCTTTGGCGAGGGATCGAAGTTGCCGGAAGGCTTTGTAGCGCCGAAACATTGATTAGAAGTAAGTGACGCGATTCGCGGAATCGCTACGGCGATAATCCGTGGCGAGCGCGGCACACGAAGAGAGACTTTTCTTTGCGGCATTAAGCGAGCCGCCCTGAGAACCGTAGAATCGAAGATGGCGAGCTGAAGCTTGCCGCCACGAAACAAACGAATCGTGAGGGTGGGCGTTCAGCGCGGCTGTCGTTTTGTTGCCATGCATACGCGATGTTCCGGAACGGAACATTGACGTTCGCGACGAGGCACGGAAAAGGCCGTTCTACATAGCGAAATTCTATTTCGCCCAACGCAATATTGAATTGGCTTCCCGCAGGAGTTCCATTCTAAGCTGCAACATGAGTGAGACCTTCGGGCCCGGCGCGTATCTGACCACCCCGCGAAGTATGGCCAGAATCGCTCCTGCACTATCCCCGCTCA